>NZ_DAHXOI010000003.1 GCF_027364955.1 Ferrimicrobium sp. | reverse complement strand
ACCCGTCTTGTTGCCTTGGGTGGGACCGTCACCTCTTGGGTTGTCTTGTCTTGCACCGTTTCATCGTAGGTAGCCATTCCAACATCTCTGCCTTCTCGCCCTCATTGATTTATTTTTTTAGCCGCGCACACACTGATACTGAGACCTAGGGTTGTTGTGGGTGCGCATTCGCCTGCACCTAGGCCTCTAGGTCCCCTCCAATGCCATGCAGTTTTGGTGGCCGCCAGCGTGCAATTCTTTGGCCGCCATTGTGCAGTTGTGGATATCCGCTAACAAACATTGGGGAGAACGAGTCCACCATGGTGTCGTATATTTGCCTGCAATCTGACTCCACGTTGTGCCAGAACCACTACCTAGCCATGGCCGGGAAACGCGTGAGTCGGCAGCGCTTGTTAGCCTAGGAGAAGGTGGCCCGTCACCCCACTGACATGGTTGGACAGCTCATACCAGCCTACCGTTCAGCTCCCAAACTCGTAGATCGCATCACCAGTGATGTGAGTCTTCGACGCAGCGATACCCACGAAGGTCCGGCTGTCCGCGTGAGAATGGCCCCCCAGCTGCGGAAC
Organism: Ferrimicrobium sp.; assembly: GCF_027364955.1. Classification (NCBI taxonomy): domain Bacteria; kingdom Bacillati; phylum Actinomycetota; class Acidimicrobiia; order Acidimicrobiales; family Acidimicrobiaceae; genus Ferrimicrobium; species Ferrimicrobium sp. Next base: position 203,542 of record NZ_DAHXOI010000003.1, on the reverse strand, counting down.
TCACCCCAACTTGTGCAGCGCCGCTACCTCGAGTTCTCCACCAAAGGAGGGTTTGAGACGCACCGTGACCCGTCGGCCAACCCCGATGGTCCGTGATCCATCATCGATCGTGATGCAGTGAAAACGTACCTCGCGCGCTGGCTTGACATCGAGTCGCACCATACCGAGCCCGACATGGGGGTCAAAGCTCACCACCTCACCCTCGATCAGCTGATTCTGGTCGAACAGTGCGGTTGGGAAGGGCGAACGTGGCCTTCCGTCGGCTCCTGCAACGGCTGAGTCGCCACGACCGAATCGTCGGGTCAGCCACCCCATCTACGGCACAACCTTCGAGAGTGGGAGCTCGAGGATGTCGGTAGCACCCCGGTCTTTGAGGAGGGGGATCAGCAGGTTGATCGCGGAGCGAGGCACCACCGCCTCCACAGCAAAACCACTCTCTTTGTAAAGCTGTGAAACCGTCGGTGACTTCATCGCCGGTAACGCCTCGATGATATCGCTGAGATGATCACCCCCAACATTGAGTTTGACCAGCACCCGATCACGAGCGGACAAGGCCCCCAATAACAACGTCTGGAGTTGCTCCATCGCGTGGCGCTTCTCAGGATTAGCGGCACTGACCGGGTTCGCAATGAGCTCAGTGTAAGAGACCAAAACCGTATCGATGATCCTCAGTCCGGCCGCGCGCAATGCCCTTCCCGTCTCCGTGATCTCAACGACGGCGTCGGCGATCTCTGGTATCTTGGCCTCAGTGGCGCCGTAGGAGAGCAGGATCACCGGCTCAACGCCGTGTTCGCGAAAGAACCGACGGGTGAGCTCTGGGTACTCGGTGGCCACCCGAACACCATCGTGCAGATCACTCACCTCGTGGACCTCGCTATCAGCAGCCACCGCTAGCACAACCCGAATCGGTCGAGAGGTCACCTTCGAGTAGCGAAGTTCACCGAGCGAGACCACCTCAGCTTGGGTCTCGTTGATCCAATCGCGACCGGTGATGCCGAGGTCAAAGAGCCCCTCAGCCACGTAGGTGGGGATCTCCTGGGGACGTAGAACTCGCACCTCACGCACTCGTGGGTCGTCGATCGTCGCCCGGTAATCGACCTCACTGCTGCGCTCGATCGGCAGATCTGCCTCCGCAAACAACGCAAAAGTAGCCCGCTCAAGGCTCCCCTTTGGAACGACAATCCTTAGCACTGACTATGACTCCTTTGCGAGTCGGCGATAGAGGTCGACGAGGCGAACTAGCGAGAGCGCGCCATCAAAGCCCTTGTTTCCGTCCTTGCCTCCGGCTCGGTTCAGGCCCTGTTCGATGTTCTCGACCGTCAGAATCGCGTTGACGATCGGGACATCGGCACTAGCAGCGAGGGTCATCAGCTGGCCAGCACTCTGGTTCACTACCACGTCATAGTGACTGGTCTCGCCCCGAACAACCGCACCCACGGCGATGACACCAGCGAGCGATCGACTCACGAGGAGTTGGCGGATCGCCCCCACGATCTCAAGAGCACCGGGGACCCACACCACCGTCAGCGCTGAGTCTTGGGCGCCGACCGTGTGAAAGCCTGCTCGGGCTCCCGCCAGTAGCGGATCAACAATCACCCGATTGAATTCGGAGGCGACGATTCCGAAGCGGTCACCGCTCTGGTAGTGCAGCTGACCGGTCAACTCCTCGTAATTCGTTCCAACATCACTACGGTCGTGTCCTTGATATCCTGCCATCTCAATTCCCTCTTCGAGTTCTGCGACCGAGGGTCAAAGTACCCAAATGGGCTCGTCTCCTCGTCTTGCATGCATCCAATGCCGACCAAACTTTCATACCAGCTCAATCCACAGCGCGGTGTCCTTGCCGCCTAGTCGGTACTACTCCAGTTCTGCAGTGGGTTGGTACCCACTACAACCCTCTTTATCGTACCGGAGACATCGTACCGGCCGAGATAGCTCTCTCTGGTGCACAGCACCGCTCGTTCTCCATCTGGATCGACAAGACCCCGGCCCTTACCCAAGGTCGAGGAGATGTCCCATCTTTGTCGCCTTCGTCTGGAGATACTTGGCATTCTCCGCCTGCGGTTCAATGATCAGTGGAACGCGCTCGGTGATCTCGAGTCCAAAACCAGAGAGTCCTCCATACTTAGTCGGGTTGTTGGTCAAGAGCCGCATCTTGGTAACCCCGAGGTCGACGAGGATCTGCGAGCCGATGCCATAATCACGCGAGTCCACCGGCAGGCCAAGCGCCTCATTGGCCTCGACCGTATCGAGACCCTGTTCTTGGAGTTGGTACGCCCGCAGCTTGTGGGCCAGTCCAATACCGCGGCCCTCATGGCCACGCAAGTAGACGATGACCCCCCTACCCTCCTCGGTGATGATCTCCATCGATCGATGGAGTTGGGGACCACAGTCGCAGCGCAACGAACCGAAGGCGTCGCCCGTCAGACACTCTGAGTGCACCCGGACCAGCACAGGATCACCATTGTCGATGTCACCCAAGACCAGGGCAACGTGTTGTTCCCCATCCAGGATCGACTGATAGGCGATGCCGGTGAAGTCCCCGTAGGCCGTTGGGATGCGGGCGGTGGCACCCTCAACACGCTTGACCAGGGTATCGTTGGCGGCCCGATAGCGAATGAGATCAGCGATCGAGATCAGCACCAGTCCATGGGTCTCGGCGAACTTGGTGAGTTCATCGAGGCGTGCCATATTCTGCTTGTCCTCGGTCACCACCTCACAGATCACCCCGGCAGGGGTGATGCCAGCAAGACGGGCGAGATCAACGGCCGCTTCGGTGTGTCCACCTCTGCGCAACACCCCACCATCACGGGCACGCAGTGGGAAAACGTGCCCAGGCCTCGTCAAATCCGATGGCTTGGTGGATGGATCCACAAGGGCACGGATGGTGCTGGCCCGATCGTAAGCCGAGATCCCAGTGGTAACGGCGCGCTTCGCATCCACCGAAACGGTAAAGGCGGTCAAGTGAGACTCGGTGTTGTTCTCCACCATCAGCGGGATGTCGAGTTCGTCGAGTCGCTCACCGGTGAGTGGAACACAGATGAGACCAGAGGTGTGGGCGAGGTAGAAGGAGATCTTCTCGGCATCGACGAACTCGGCACCCATGATCAGGTCACCTTCATTCTCACGATTCTCATCGTCGACCACCAGCACAATCTCGCCTCGACCAATTGCGGCGATCGCCTCTTCAATAGGATGAAAACTCACTGACTCCACGCCTCCCGTTGCTCGAGCGAACGTTGGCGCACGAGGTACTTCCCAATAATATCAAACTCGATGTTGAGCGGATCTCCGACCCCGAGATCGCCGAGATTGGTGCGGCGCAGGGTCTCAGGGATCAACGCCACACTGGCACTGCCCTCTCCGATCGCCGTCACCGTCAGACTGACACCGTTCAATACGATGCCTCCTTTTTCCACCACCAACGCATCGAAACGAGGGTCAAACGCTACCCCGAGCCCTGGGCCTTCCTGGGTGACACGGCCAATGCAATCGACGTGCCCCTGCACGATACCACCATCGAGCAGCGTGGCAGCGGTGATGCTCTGCTCAACATTGACTCGTGCGCCCACCTCAAGGTTCGAAAACGTGCTGCGGTGCATGGTTTCTTCGATGATCTCCACCCCGAAGGAGTCTTGGCTCACCTCAACGACCGTCAAACAGACGCCGTTACAGGAGATCGAGGAGCCTAGCTCGATGGTGGGCCTCCACTCACCGAGCGCAAAACGATGCACACCATCGTCACCCTGCCCAAGATAGGTGACCGTCGTGGCGACAATCCCTGAGAACATCGATTCCATCCCTTCGGCTCTCCAGCTACTCCAGCCTAGTTTGTCTCGGTCGGCAAGACTCGACCAGCGTGAACGAACGCGATTTCCCCAGCTCAGAACGGACGAGTCGGGAGGGTACACTGAAGTGATACCCGGCATCTGAACTGTTGTCTGTGCCAAGCGAGAGGTATACATCCTTGTTGTGCCTACCTCTGGACGTCAGGACCACGAACGCTATCGGCTATCTCCTTCATCTAATGACCTCTATGGTACTGATGAGGGGTCGTCGCGCCGGGGAACCTATGGCGAAGCGAAATCTCGAGCCCCTGCTCAAGGCGACAATAATCGGTCCTCGCAACTCCCCCACCAGACTCTTTTCGCGTCACAAAAGCTGCAAGCAACGTTCGATGACTCCACAACAAGCAGTAGCTACATCTGTGGTATTCACCAGTTCATCCGGAATCTCGAGAAGGTGCAGCAAAGCATTCCGGTCGAGAGATGATCAGGTAGTCGTGTATCCCCTGACTGGCTCCTCCATCCGGGTCTTGATGACAGCAACCACTCCCAAAGGCCTCCGATGACACAGCAAGGGTACTACGCCAACCGCATTGTCATGGATCGTTATAGCATTTCTACACGCCAACTGTTACAACGCCAGATTGCGTTGCCGGGAGGGCGTACTAGCCCGTTTCATATAGCTTGTCGACTATGGCAAGATCAGCGGGTTGTCGAGGGGTTCACTCTCGGGCTGTCAGCGCGAACGCCACCTGCGATCAGCGACCTACTTCTCGATATTTGACGCGATCCACTGCGTCAGCTCCTCGGTGCGTATCTCCCCAGTAGCAACGCGGACAATGGTTGCGACGATATCGTCTGCATCGTTCAGGGTCCAGGTACAGCCATTGATCAGGATACATCTCCACATTGTGAGACAGGCGGAACGCTTGTTACCGTCAGGCAACGGATGGTTCTTCACTCATCGTTCCAGTAGCACAGCTGCCTTCTGATCGAGTTGTGGGTGGAACTCGATACCTCCGAACGATGCTCGAGGTGCGGCTAAGGCAGATTCTGCCAAGCCGATACCAACGCCCTTGGTCATCGCTTCCCCGTCAATACCAAGAATCAACGCAGCGATTCCCAGCTAGTCGCCCAGGTCCACGTATTCGGTCAAAGGTCTGCGAGCCACCTCGAACACTTCGCGCTGGGATTCGAGCATGCCTTGAAGACTCTGCTGAAAATCCGGATCCGCTCGACGCATACGGATGTGTTCTACGACAGCTTGCCGGACAGCCTCGGAGACCGACTGGTTATCGGCTCTGGCGACGACCTCCAAGGCCTCAGCCGTGGTGCCGGGGAGGCGGATAGTAGTAGTACGTGTATTCATGGTTTCAGCAAAGCGAACTTACATTCCGTTACAAGCACTGGTGTATATCCCTTCTCGACAAGACGCCCCAAGAAGGACCGAGCGTCGGCACCCAGGGTCCGCGATGCAGACCCACCGCTTGCCTTACTATCGCGAACACAGAGTTCACGGCGTCGCCCTTGCGAGAGGTCTCTCATCCTTGGCCGAGCATTGGCGTTGTCTACCAACCTGAGGGAGCCGTACTCAACCAGCTAGTCGCAGCTCACCACATGAACGCTAGTCGGCGACGCCGACGACACACTCAGGCCTCATCGGGGGAGGAGGTGTGGGTGGAACACTCACCAATGGATGACCACTGGGGCAAAACACTGGCTCCTTCACGTATATGAGCTCCCGACTGGTCCACATCGGAAACGCTCTCATGGCTAAGCTCAGCGTTCAGTGCAGCGGCCACGGTATTGGCCCGCCCGCTCCAAAAGCGCAATTCGATGTCGGCACCCACCGATTGCATTCCCATGGGGATCAGCTGCATCGGATCGACCAGGAGTCGACCGATGGGCAGATGGAAGGCAGCCTTTGCCTCATCATCACCAAAGATCATCGGAGCGAGATAGACATAAACCTCATCAACGAGGCCTTCAGCAAAGAAGGAGCCATGAAGCGTCGGTCCACCCTCGATGAGGACACTCAACACTCCACGCGAGCCCAGATCGTCGAGGAACTCCTGGGGTGCAGCGGTGCTCACCTGGACGCCTGGGGTGCAATACGAGAGGCTCCGATGAGCAAAAACCCACCGTTCTGGCTGAGTTGGGGCTTCACCACCTCCAGGCCGAGCGGTCAGGAGTGGATGATCCGCCTCCATCGTTTCGGCCCCTACGACGACCGCCTGGGACTCCGCCCGAAGTTCATGCCCGCGATCTCGTGCCGCTGGAGAGGTAATCCATTGTGAGGCTCCGGTTCGATCGGCCACCCTCCCATCAAGGGTCATCGCCACCTTAGCCCGGACCCAGGGTCTGCCAAGGCGTCGCTGCACGAGGTACGGGATGAGTTCTTGCACGCTCTGGGTGGACTCCACCCCAACCTCAACCGCCACGCCTGCTCTTCGCAGGGCAAGAAAACCACGCCCTGCCACCCGCGGATCGGGGTCGACGATCGAGGCAACCACCCGACGTATTCCAGCGGCCACGATCGCATCAACACACGGTGGCGTCCGCCCATGATGAGAACAGGGCTCTAAGGTCACGTACATCGTCGCCCCTTTAGCCCGCTCACCGGCCTCGCCAAGTGCGACGACCTCGGCATGGGGACCACCCAGGGGTTGGGTCCAACCCTCCCCAACGACCCCTCCATCCGCCACGACGACCGCACCGACCCAAGGGTTTGGAGGCGATCCGTGACGCGCACGCCGACCCAAGGCGAGGGCCCGCCTCATCAATTCAGTATCGTTCATCGGCTGGAGACAGGATGCTCGGTATCGCCCCCCGCAATGAGCCCAAGGGCATGCTCCAGTAGGGGTGCGACCGCATCGAGTGACTCGATCGCTCCACGTGGAGAACCCGGTAGATTCAAAATCAAGCAGGATCCAAGAGTTCCCGCAACCCCGCGTGAGAGCCCGCCCAGCGGACTCGCCGCACGCATCTGCTCCGCGAGACCGGGAGCAAGACGATCGAGCACCTCTCGTGTGCCCTCCGGGGTGAGATCACGGGGACCAAACCCGGTACCTCCTGTGGTCACGATCAATCCCGCAAATCCGGCAGCTGCACCCCGGAGAGTCGAGGCTACATTCTCAGCGCCATCCGCGACGGCTATTCGGTCCGCGACCTCGTACCCAAGACCGCTGAGGCGCTCATGGAGTGCCTGGCCGGAGCGATCCTCGCGCGTCCCGGCGATCACTCCATCAGAGACTGTCACTATCTTGACCGCTGGCATCGACTGCATCCTCCAATACTGGCACGGCGCTTCTGCCGTGCCTCCCCTCTACCACAGTACCCTCTTTGTTGTCGTGCTCTCTTGTCTTCGTGCGTCCTGGTGTTGTCTCTGGCCTAGCGCCCTCTGTCTGTCAAGGTTCGACTAGCAAATCGCCGCGATGACAACCGTTCGCCAAGCCAATCCGTCTCGCTACCGATTGAACAGGGGGCAGATCGATCACCGACCGCCCTCAGCGTGATCTCACCTCTGTCGTTGATCACTCCGAGATGACCGGGTCCAACACAAGCCAGGACGAACGGCCATCCAGCCGTTCCCCAGGATAGCTACCCAAGTATACGCCACTCATAGCCAGGGTGCTCGTTGGCGCGGCCCGGCACTATCTTCCAGAGAACCAAAGGTTCTCGCCTTCGCTCAGCGCGCAAACCTCGTGGTTCCTCTCTCGCGGCACTGCTCCTATTGGTTCGACTGTGCTCGCCAAAGGGTAGGTGCAGTGATCGGGACAATGGCGGCGCATCGCCCCAGCGATGGCACTATTGCTCGGGGCGGGTACCGATGCGTTCGACCGCGCTACCCCGGAGAAAATCGGCAAAACTCATCGTCGATCGACCCTCAGGTCGCACCAGTTCTGGAACCAACAGCCCCTTGGCCATCTGGATCTTGCCCTCGACGATGGTGCCGAGTGAAGAACCCGTCTCTCCCTCCTCGATGTGGGCCTTGACGAGGCGTATCCGCTTGGGACCAGCGTAGAAGTAGGCCCGCCCCAGCAGATGACGGCGATAACCCTGCAGCGCTGACTCATAACTCCTGATGAGAAGGTCCCCATCGGTGATCTTTGGGGCGTAGGTTGCCAAGCCTACCTGGGGTTGGGCCGCCTCCTCAAGCCAACTATCACGGCGGACAAGCCAGTCACCCATCAGCTGACAACCCGCCGCAGTCAACCGTGCATAGGCCTCGCTCAATCCTAGACCCTCGATCTCGACCGGCTGAGCTGCATAGACTGGCCCCGCATCCATCTCGTGGACGAGACGCATCAACGTTACCCCACTGGCCAACCCGCCAGCGAGCACTGAGCGCTCGACTGGGGCCGCTCCCCGAAAAGCAGGGAGGAGCGAGTAGTGAACATTGAGCAACGGGTGCGCATCCACCAACGCCGCTGGCAGTATCCGACCATACGATACGACGACACCGAGATCGAAGGCAAGATCTCCGAGATCGCCGAGCGTCGTCAAAACATTCAGGCCAGCCTGCATACCGATCTGGGCAACCGGCGTCGGTTCTGGCGAGCCATTCCTGGTGCGTCGCTTTGGCTGCTTTGTCACCACCGCAACCACATCGAAACCGCCATCCAGGAGCGTCGTGAGATACGCAGTAGAGACTGCGCCGGTTCCAAAGAATACGATGCGCACGCTTAGGAGTCGATCAGCTTCTCTCGCATAGTGCGGTGAAAGGCTTTGCGCTCCTCGTCCGTGAGTCGTGTGATGAGCAACTTGCCCTCCAGATGGTCGTACTCATGCTGGAGTACCCGTCCGAGCAGACCTTCTCCCTCAACCTCCTGGGGCTTCCCGTCTCGATCCAGACCACGCATCACCACATGTCCCGGCCGATGGATCTCCCACCAGTAGTTCGGTACCGAGAGGCATCCCTCTTCGTAGACCCAATCACCGTCAGCGACGATGAGTTCAGGGTTGATAAAGACCTCGGGGCCGTCGCCGGCGTCGTAGACGAATAGGCGCTTACCCACGCCAACCTGGGGACCGGCGAGACCGACCCCTGGCGCATCGTACATCGTCTCAAACATATCGTCGATCAACCGCTGAAGGGCAGCGTCGAAGGTTTCAATTTCAGTCGACCGGTTCGCGAGAACCTGGTCACCAATGGTTCGGATAGCGAGGATTGCCACGGGTTCTAGGCTAGTAGGCAGTGAAGTCGATCGCCAACATCGATCATCAAAGTCAACCGTTCGGCCCATCAACCCCAAGGAGTCACCAATGGAACCCATCGGACCACGCAACTCACTTCAGGAGCCTCGCTTCTCCAACTCGACCACCTTTGCTCGTCTCCCCACCTTGGCCGAAGTAGGTGCTGCCGGAATCGCCATCGTTGGCGCTCCCTTTGATGCTGGCGTCTCCTATCGGCCCGGCGCGCGCTTTGGCCCGCTCGCGATCCGGACCGGTTCGCAGCTGCTACGGCCCTACGATCCAGCGATGGATCTCTTCCCCTTTGGCAAGGTCCAGGTGGCTGACGCTGGTGACATGGGGATCAACCCCTTCTCCATCGACGAGGCGATCGCGACCATCGAAGCACGTGCTGGGGAACTCCAGACCCACGTTGATCGCCTTGTTACCCTCGGCGGTGACCACACGATCGCCCTTCCCCTGTTACGAGCGGTCACGAAACGACACGGACCGGTCGCGCTCATCCACTTCGACGCTCACCTCGACACCTGGGACACCTACTTCGGCGCCCCCTATACCCACGGAACACCCTTTCGCCGCGCCTTCGAGGAGGAGCTCTTGCTCCAAGACCGGAGCTTTCACGTCGGTACCCGGGGGTCACTCTATGGCGCTGGCGACCTTGACGACGATGCCCGCTTCGGCTTTCAGATCATCACCTCGGATGAGCTCGTCGATGTGTCGATCCCTGACCTTGGGGCCCGCATCAAAGAGCGCATCGGCGATGCGCCGGTCTATCTCTCTATCGATATCGACGTGCTCGATCCAAGCGCCGCTCCGGGCACCGGCACTCCCGAGGCCGGCGGTCCAAGCTCTCGAGACGTGCTCAAACTCCTTCGCCAACTTCGGGGCATCAACCTCGTCGGTGCCGACCTCGTTGAGGTCTCACCGAGTTACGACCACGCTGAGATCACCGCGATCGCAGCCAGTCACATTATCTACACCATGATTGGACTCATGACCGCAACCATGTCCTAGCCTTCCTTCACCCACCACGTCGGGCAAGGACTGCGGCCACCCGACCATAGTGATGAATCCGGGTGACCTCGAGGCTTGTCTTGGGATCCGCCTTTGGGGAGATACCTTCGGCGGTAAAGAGAGTATTGACAGAGAGGTTGCTCCCGAAAGCGGTAAGGGTAGTCCAATCGCCCAACCTCTCCATCGCCTTGGCTGCGGCCGGACAACGACAAAGGAGCATCCTATTCCTGACGAAATGGTACCTCACTGTAGAGCGAGTTCCTCAGCCGAGCTCGCAAGCCACGCCTCGAATTGAGGTGATTCACGCACGACCTACCGATACGCGGGTCGACCTCAACCTGTCCGCTCCCTGACTTTTCGGTGGATGGTCATACGCCGGGGCTATCCGAGGAACGGTTCGCCAAGCCACCTCGATCTTTGTCTGCTTACTCGCCCTTCAATTACCGAGCGGTATCAGACTCGGCCAACCAGGCAAAGATCGTCGGCACCTTGTGAAGCTGCACCGAGAGGTGTCCCTCGGTTGGCTCGAAGTTAAGCTGTGCGATGGGGGTGTGGTTGTCGAGCCACCGGCCATGAGCGGCTGGGACCATGAGGTCCTGCCCACCTTGCCAGATGCTCACCGGGATGGCGATGGTCCAGAGATCAAAGCCCCAGGGTTGGGTGAAGGCAAGATCGTCATCAAACCAGCCATCGACCCCGTTATGCAACGCTCGTTGAAAATTCTCGACCAGATAGTTGCCGAGTTCTCTCGCAGCAGTGACGTCAACCGGGGGCAGGAGCGTAGACAGACTCTCCAGCACCTCAGATAATCCAGCAACCATCATGGCATCGCGTTGTTGGGTGAGTAGGGTGAGTAGCTCGGCATGGTCAGTCGCTGCCGCACCAAATTCAATCAGGTTGTCCTCTCCCATGCCGGCAAGAAAGTCAAGGTCATCTTGACCCCATTGCCCAACTCCGGCGATCGAGGCTGCGCGGTTCACACGATCAGGAAGGAGGGCAGCGCAGGCGAGCGCATGGGGACCACCGCCGGAGACCCCATAGGTGGAGCACTTGGCGATCCCAAGGGCATCGAGCAGCTCCCTCACGTCGCTCGCTATGCTGGCGATGGTTCGTCCCGCAGATCGAGACGAGCCAGCGTACCCGGGCCGACTTGGCGCGATCAACCGTACTCCCAGTTGAGATGCGGCTTGCAGTTCTCTCGCGTTTGGGTCGCCACAGCCTGGGGTGCCATGATGCGAAATGAACACCGCCCCATCTGTTGGACCCGAGTCAAAGTACTCAAGTATCCGCCCATCATCGAGCACCAGCGTCTGATTCACGGTTGTCACCCCTCTCGACCGTCAGTATCATGCTAACCTACCCCAAACTCTCCTCAAGGTCTTGCGCAGAGCGTTTCATCTGGGCTTTTCCCAAAGTCGTCTCCCTGTCAATGGGTGGGCCGTCCACGAGCGGTGACCTACCTCTGTCTGGAGCGAGGAACCCTGAAGTAAGGAACCCTGAAGTAAGGAACCCTGAAGTAAGGGGCTCGGGTCCTGCTGGTCAGACGAGAACCCGAGCGACCAACGCCGTTAATTCACGAGCCCAGAGAGGACCTCGACCATCTCGCCGTTCTCAACCTCAGCGTCCGTTTGCCTCAAAGCAAGATGGCATCGTCACACCAGCTACCGTCAACCACAACGATACTCCGTGATCGACGGATTTTTCATCTCGTCAAAGCCACAGTCCGTCGGTTACATCTCGTCGAGGATGATCAGGGGCGTTCCTGGAGCATTTGCTCATTCCATCGAGACCCCTCGGTGCCTCGTTCAGCCGAGATCCCGCGGCGCCCTATGACTCGAGCTCATTCATCACGATCCTCAATCAAGGTCCTTCGATGTCGGGGCCCTGCCAATGATCGTGATAGACCTCAAACGGCTAGTCGACAGCTGAGGGCAGCTTGATGCGCTACGATCCAGCGGACCAACCTGGTAGCAGCGGCGTCACGCCCACACATCGCGTGATTGGCACTAACCGTTCACACCCTCTGGAACCGAGAGTGAACCGCTCTTGACAAATCCGCTCGTTCCATCACGCCAAAGCGTGATCGTGGTGTCATTCGGATTCGCCGCGACGACGAGGGCATGGCCCCCATTGGAGACCCCGATACCCTGGCCCTCATTCGGTCCAACCAGATCCGCGAGGACGGAACCAGTCCGCGAGAACTCGATCACTTGGCTCTTTCCTCCCGCCAACGGCACCAGTACCCACTCGTCACTCGCAGAGACCGCGAAGGAGGGAGACTGAATAGGACGTCCATGGAGCTTGGCCATCGAAGTCCCAGCCCCCAGCCCAACCAGCTCCACCTGGTCAGTTCCATCCCCAACGGGCCTCACCACCGCCGCCGCTACTTCCTCGGAAGTGCCGGCGAGTTCCGACAGTGCTGAGACTCCGAGATATCTGAATCCTTTTGGTGCGCGATCGGCGAAGGCATCACCAGCAAGCGGTGACACCAACGCCACCTCTGAACCCGAACCACACATAGCGAGCAGCACCGGATCGGAGAAGGACCCGGTGAGACTCTCGTAGGTCGGAGTCGAACAGTGCGCAGTTGCTGCGAGGTGTTCGAGGGTTGGGTTGGTGGCCAGCATCTGAGTCACCGAACCCGTCGCTGAGATCCTGACGAGTTCCTGATGACTGGCTCCATGCGACTTCGAACCAACGATCGCTACAGCGCTCTTGGCATCAACTGGTAAGACTGATCCGGGGAAGGGGGCGACTGCAGTGGGGAGTTCAGCGGCATTCCAGTGATCGATTGGGCCGACGTAGATCGGGCTCACGTAGAGCTCGAGCTGTGCCATCACCGCAGCCCAGCTGGTCGCCCCACCCGGGGTCAGCGCAAGGCTAACTCCCCCACGAGTAGAGACACCCTCTGGTGTCATCAGGCGGAGGACGCCATCCTTGGCCTCAAGGACCTGTCCATGCTGGTACGCCTGCGCCTCGGTGTAGAGATTGCCTGATGGCGACTCGAGCACCGTCGCGTAGTTCGCGGCAAGTGGATGGCGCGTTCGATAAGAACTGGTCGCACTCGATGTGCCGCCACACGCTGCCAGGACAAGACTGCCTGCCCCCAGCGAAAGGGTCAATTTCAGAAACTGGCGGACGTTCACTGGGCGATGCCCTCACTCCATGCGCTAAACAATCGGACAGTAGGATGGACCAAGTCCTGACATCGGGGCTGGTTCACTGCACTCCCTTCACAAGCGAATCCACCAAGGAGGCAAAACTCGACTGGATCGCGTTGGTGTCGGAGGGATCCGCGGGAATCATCCACCGCTCCACCCCTGCGGAATTGACAATATAGACCAGGTCCGGGTGAACAATCATCACCCCATTCTGGGGCACTGAGAGGCCGACACCATAGTTTTGCCACACGGCAGCCAGGGTCTTGAGCGAAGGGCTGGTAAGGAAGTACCAGTTCGGCAAGGTTGCCATGCCCTCACGGTCGGTAAACAGATGTACCGCACTCACCGAGTGAAAGATTGGATTAGCCGCGACAGCAATCACATCCGTATTGGCTCGCTCGGCCGGAGTGAGCTGCTCATCGGCCTCTCGAAGCTCAGAGGCGATGAGCGGGCAGGTGTCGGTACAGACCGGATCCAAAAAGGTCACAATCAGCGTCTTGCCTTTGAACTGGGCTGATGAGACAGGAGTGCCAGACTGATCGAGCAGCGCAAAAGGAGCCGCTGGCCGATCGATCTGGAAGGGTGCACCAGAGGTTGCGAGTGCCGCCTCGATCGAGTAGCTGGTATCGACCGCCGAGAACCCAAGCGGCACCAAGCCGACGGCGGCAAGAACGACGACCCACACCCCGAAGAGTCGACCCGCCTGACCTAGGGTCTCCGGCCAGAGATGTACCGGCGCACGCTCGGGCACCTCGGCGTAGGAGAGTCCCATCACCATCGCAATCACGAGAAGCAGTTCGGGGATCATCGAGTTGGGGTCGGTGCCGGTACCTCCAAGGAAACCAAGATCTTGAATGAACCACCAAACCAAGATGGAGAAGACGGCAAAGACGGGGACGCTCACTCGCAGACCTCGCCGCGTAACCAATGAGATACCAACCACGACAAGTATCGCCACCGTCAGGCCGTTGAGGACTTCGCTACCATGCGCGCCCAAAAGGCGATGGAATCCTCGTAGACTCCCGGCGATGATGGCGGGCTGGGGAACGGCCGCCATCGACTTGACCATATTAGGGATCTGAAAGCTCCAAAAGCCTCGGCCAGGCAACGCCTCCTGGATCCCAAAAGCGACCAACATCACCCCGATACCAGTCAGCACCCAGCGGGGAAGCTTGTCACGCTGCCACCAGGCATAGGGCGCGAGAAGGATCAGCGCGGCGGCAACATAGAACAACACCCCACCAGGAGCGCCAAAGAGCCAGGAACCACCGTGACCAAAGGTCTGCCCCATCGCCTCACCAAAGACCCAGACAAAGAGGCCCCATGCGGCGGCAACGACATAGCCAAGGCGGGCGAACCAACCCTCGCGGCCCAGGAGGAGCCAGAGGCCAATTGCAATCTGAATCCAAATCACCCCAGAAGCGGACCAGATAGGGTGACGGATCCAGGCGTCGGTCCCCCACCCCATAAGGGCGACCAACCAATGAGGTTGCCCCACCTGGCTTGGCTGCACGACCTGGGAGATCATCGACGAAGGCATGGCACTCTGTAGCTGCAGCAGTCCATCGAGAACCCAGAGGGCACCAAACCCATAACGTAAGACGGCACGTGCACGCGGCTCTGGCACCCGCACGGCGACACCGGCTTCGTCCCCACCCCGTACCGCGAGTGCCGGCGTGCTACGAAACGCAGTGCCATAAAGCAGGAAACGCGCAGCGATCAATACAAAGGCGATCACCGCCAACAACAGTGCCTCCAGCGCGACACGGTGATAGAACGGAGCCGCTAGCCCAAATGAGCCAAGGCTCGGATTCCCCATCCCAGGCATCTCTTACTCCTTTATGCATCCACGGCGCGAGCCGCGACTGTGCCAATTCTACCGTATTCGCCCCAGCAACCAAGAACCTCGACCTCGGGGATGGTGCCATCTGTATACCGAAAACCTTCAGATTTCTCACAACTCCAACGGGTCAAAGCAGAAGCGACAGCTGCGGCTATCGCTTGGCCAGTTGCCCTTGGCCAGACGTTCATGCAGGTCAATACTGTTATCAGCAACGAACAGACAGCTCGAATCAGACTCGATGATCACCTCAATGCCTTCGAACAGTTCTCGCGGTTGTGCATCCACAAGCTGGCGAGCCCGTAGTCCGCTCAACCGAGCGATGGACCTCGATGGAGGCAATCCCAAACGTTGGCGCGACGCCAGTTCCCTTCGATAGAGCGGTCGAAGATTGCGTGCGGTGAGGCCAACGAGGAGATCATCGTCGGCGCCATCGGTGAAGAGGAGAACATGTTCAGCGAGCGCCGCGCCGCGATTGCAATAATAGAGCGCCAGTGCGAGACCCTCCAAGGAGGTGACACCATAGAAGGACTCAACGTTCAGGAGCGCGACCACGTCACTTTTTTCAATGCGGTCGAGCAAGCCATAGCCACCAACGACGATCTTCCATGTCGGCGAGGGATCGTCATCGCCGGTGATCATCTCCACTGCGACGTTGGTGGCGCCAGCCAGCAATGCGCGCACCCGTTCCGCCGAGAGCGAACTCATGGCTATCTTCCGACTTGCGCACTGGAGGCAGCGCAGCGGAAAGCGATCCTGACAACTCGCACACCGCATCGCATCGACGACCATCCCGTGTCGCACCAACGCAAGGCGTTCACTCACCCCCGGACGCTCTACCTCGAGGTGCAGTGGTGCAAGGGGAATGTGACACGTTGGGCAGCGCTGTAGTGTCTGACAACTCTGACAACGGAGCCAACCGCGCCAACCAGAACTCGGCACGATCACCGCTAAGCGCCGCGACCGGTCGCGTCCCAAACCTCGATCGATGATCGCACCGACCACGCCGCGGCCCGGATCGAGTTCTGCGGTCCGTATGACATCGAATCGCGGCCACCGTTGCGCCTCAACCCGAAACGGTTCGCGATAGACCTTCGCGTTGGCCGCCACCGCAAGCGGTGGAGCCGCGGTGATGACCGTTACTCGGACCCCCTCAAGGGCACCTCGTAGACGGGTGACCTCGAGGCCACTGGCGTACGGAGAGGACTGTTCTCGCATGCTTGGGTCGACAGGATCTAAGACGACAAGATAGTCAAGCGGGTCCATGGGAGCAAAGGCAGCAAAACGGCTTCCCACGACGACTTCGATCTCCCCCAACGCGATCTTGGACCAATCAGCCTCCACATCACCTGCGTTGTGACCCTCTTGTATCAGCGCCAGCAACATCCGCTCGCGTTGGCGTTGCGTCGGGCACACGATAATGCCGTTGGCCCCCGCATGCGCTCGCACATAGGTCAGCGCAGCCTCTACCGAACTGACCCCGATCGCATGCCAAAGGAGATCGATAGGCGCTAATGCGACTGGCCAAGGGAATATTGGGCTAAGGGCACCATACCACAACGGGGCCTCGTTATCCCCTTCGTATCCTCTACCCAGCCTGCCGGTGCGGTGGGGAGCGTTAGGGCCTTGAACAGCGCTATTCACACTGCCGGCATTCACACTACCGGCATTTGCACTGGTGACATTGGTGTCGCTGCCGCCGAAAGCGTTATCACCCTTACCAACCTCATGGGTCGCATCAGTCAAGGCGCCGCTGCGCGCGACGCCAGCTTGGGTGCCGTCGATTGGATGCCCCACCCCGTCGACGGCACGCTCGTGCAACACCGCCAACACGGAGACTGCATCTCGTATTCGGCGACTCCTCGACTTGCGAAGAAAGTAGACGGGTGAGCAGACGTACCACCGCGACGCTAACAGTGCTAGTTCAAAGACACGGCGATTGACGCTTGGGCGGCGACGTCGCAGGACCTCCTTGAGCTCAGCCGAAGAGTCATCGGCAGCGATCGCAACCACCCATGCGGCAATTCTCCGGGTCTGTAGTTCGACGATGACTTCATCGCCAAGTTCAGGGGCACCGAGTTGGGTCGGCCAGCGATACCGGTATGGTCCTGGCCGTCCGACTATCTCGACAACGACTTCAACGACGCTAGAGGCCAAGCTCCGCCTTGAAGGCATCCAATCGCGAGGTCTCCTCCCAGGTAAAACCCGCCGAAGTGCGACCAAAGTGTCCATAGGCGGCGGTGCGTCGATAGATGGGACGACGAAGATCAAGGGCCTCAATAATGGCGGCAGGTCGCAGATCGAAGATCGTGCGGATCGCCGCCTCGATCTTGGCGGGGTCGACGACCTCAGTGCCAAAGGTATCGACCATGATGGAGACCGGGTGGGCGACACCGATCGCATAGGCGATCTGGACCTCGCAGCGACTCGCCGCTCCCGAGGCGACCACATGCTTGGCAACCCAACGGGCCGCATAAGCAGCTGATCGATCGACCTTTGAGGGATCCTTCCCCGAGAAGGCTCCGCCGCCATGCCTTGCGGCACCACCATAGGTATCGACGATGATCTTGCGACCGGTAAGACCAGTATCCGCATGGGGTCCACCGATCTCGAATCGGCCAGTGGGGTTCGTCAACACCTCCATGCCTTCAACGTCGATACCACGAGGAAGCATTGGTTCGATGACGATCGAAGTCAAGTCTGGCTTCAGCAGTGTCTCGAGATCGATTCCCGCCTGATGCTGGGTGGAGATCAGCACCTTATCGATGCGGACCGGACGATACCCTTCATACTCGACGGTGACCTGTGTCTTACCATCAGGGCGCAGGTACGGCAACAGTCCCGCACGTCGCACCTCCGTCAACCGCTGTGCGAGGCGGTGAGCAATCCAGATCGGCAACGGCATCAGATCAGGGGTCTCATCACAGGCAAACCCAAACATCATCCCCTGATCACCGGCTCCGAGTGACGAGAGTGGATCTCCCTGACCAGCTCGCCGCTCGTACGCCGTCAACACACCGTTCGCGATGTCACGTGACTGCTCGTCGAGAGAGACCACCACACCACAGGTGTTGCCGTCAAAACCATAGGTCTCATTGTCATAACCGATATCGCAGATCGTGCGACGTACGATCTTCGGGATGTCCACATAGCCTTCGGTGGTAATCTCCCCCGCTACGACGACGAGACCGGTGGTGAGGAGCGTCTCACAGGCGACGCGAGAGACCGGGTCTTGTGCGAGTATCTCATCGAGAATGGCGTCAGAGATCTGATCAGCCATTTTGTCCGGGTGTCCCTCGGTCACGGACTCCGAAGTGAATAGGTATGAACGCATAATGCTCCCAACAGTTACAGATCTGTGATCAGTCTAGACCTCAGCCAGTGCTGCAATCGCCGCGAGGATGGCGCGTGCTACCTCCGTCTTTGCGGCAAGAGGCACGTGTTGGGAACGCCCTAGGCGATCGAGGAGATAGACCGCATTGGTCATGGAACCAAACTCTGACCCTGCAGCAGCCACGTTGTTACCAACCATGAGATCGACACCTTTGGCAGCGAGTTTATGGGTCACGCTCTCCTCGAGTCTCTCAACCTCAGCCGCGAATCCGACGATGAGCTGCCCTTCGGTACGATGGGCAACGAGCTCAGCCAAGATATCCGGGTTCGCGACCAACGACAACTCCAGTCGCTTCCGATCGGCCCGCTTGACCTTACCACCGAAGGGCTCAGCGACTCGGAAATCGGCGACAGCAGCACTCATGATCAACAGGTCAGCCTCCGACTGAGCGCTGCGCATGGCCGCCAACATCTCCTCCGCGCTCTCGACATATACCACCTCGAACAGATCAGGGGGTATCGGCGGATCCACAGTGGCAACACAACGTACTGACGCACCGGCGACAGCTGCTACCTGGGCGAGTGCGTAGCCCTGCCGTCCACTCGAACGGTTGCCGATGTAGCGCACAGCGTCGATCGGTTCGCGAGTGCCGCCAACCGACACCACTACCCGCCAACCCGCCAACGACACCGCAGTCGGTTCGAGCCAGTACCGGACCGCCTCAACAATCCACGAAGGATCAACGAGACGTCCAACACCGACGTCACCACCGGCAAGTCGACCCTGTGTCGGTCCAATGACATGCACACCATCTGCGATCAAGGTGGCGATGCTACGTTGGGTAGCCTTGGCTTCCCACATCGCCGAATGCATCGCTGGTGCGAGCACCACGGGGCCATCAAAGGCCAGGATCAGTGTCGAAGCAAGATCATCCCCAAAACCATTGGCCATCTTGGCCGAGAAATCGGCGGTGGCTGGCACCACCACCACGAGATCGGCCCACTCGGCCAACTCGGTATGCGGGGATGGTGAGGCCCCAAACATTGCACGGTAGGGGGACTTATGGGCCGTTCCGGCTACGGCTTGGGCCCCGACAAACTGCTCTGCCGCCTCCGTCAGGACCGTCTCAACCTCGTAGCCCGAGTCGATCAGCGTCCGAATGACCTCAAGTGACTTGAATGCCGCGACACCCCCGGTGATGAGGACTACGACACGCGGGCTGCGACTACTACTCTGGTTCGTCGTCGTCGATCGGCTCCTCGACTACTTCCTCGCGAAACTCGGGGACGATCTTACCGGCAGCGATCTCGTCGAAGGCGAGCGAGAGTGACTTCGCAGCATCGGACTCCATCTGCGGTGGGATCAGTGTTCCGAGACCATCGCCGAGCCGACTGCGGTACTCATTGATCTGGCGAGCTCGCTTCGCTGCGAGAGAGACGAGGATGAACTTCGATCCCGTCTCTTCGAGGAGAACCTCGATCGGTGGCATAAGCATCGATCTCGAACGTTCCATAGTTAACTCCTCAATGTGGTCGAAGACTACTGGTCAGGCGAGCGACACAAACCACAGGCCACCCATGTCTCATTAATCCTAGTGCTTTATCACCGGCAAACCAGCTGACACCACTCGCCGGCGAGACGCATCCCAACTCAACACCAACCGACTCGGGACACTGCCCATCCTCGTGGTGGCTCAATCCGTAGAGCAACCGTGTCGGCCAGCACCCTCAGGTTTGGCATCATCAGGTTGGCATCGATGGTACGGCAAGCGGCACGCTGCGCACCTAGTGATGTCACCGGTTGTACCTAGCCATGCCCGGCGTCAGCCGTTCTCCCTATGGATAATAAGCCAAGCCTGGATCCTCTCTACCACCGCATCGACAGTATCGGAAAGGTCGTTGTTGATGACTATCCAATCGGCGACTTCTCGCGCGACGCTCATCTCTTCGGCGGCAATGGCAAGCCGACGCTCAATATGGCGGGAGTCATCACCTCGCTGGGCCATCCGTTCACCTAACGTCGCCAACGAAGGTGGTTCAAGGCCGATGATCAGCGCAGCGGGCGAGAGGTGTCGGACCGTACGCGCTCCCTTGGCATCGATCTCCAAAAGGAGCACGCTTCCAGGCTGAGGAGAGACACGCGGGGTCCCATAGAGATTCCCGTTGAACTCTTCCCACTCCAGAAAGAAGCCATCGCGAGCAGCCGCTAAGAACTGCTCGCGGTTCACGAACGTATAGGCATCGGCCGACTCACCGGGTCTGGCTTCCCTGGTCGTCCACGACCGAGAGAGTGACAATACCGGAAGTCGTTTGACCACCTCACCTGCGACCGTCCCCTTACCGACCCCTCCGGGTCCACAGAGGACGACGATCAGTGGCCCTGATCCTACTCCTCGACGGGAGGCTTGCGTTTGGTCTCCTCAATGAGACGCTTGCGCTGCACCGCTCCTAGCCCCTGGACACGTCGAGTCTCGGCGATGCCGATATCTTCCATAATCCTACGGGCCTTGACCTTACCGATCCCTGGAAGCGATTCAAGCACCGAAAGCACCTTCATCCTCCCGACGACCTCATCGTTCTCAGCGTCAGCGAGCAAGTCCGCTAGTGGCAAGCTCCCTAACTTCAGGCGTTCCTTCACCTCGGCACGGGCCCTTCTCACCTCAGCACCCTTTGCAAGTGCTGCGGCCCTCTGTTCTGGTGTCAACTGTGGTGGCAATGGCATAACCGCAAATTAGCAGACACCAGGGCACAAAGGGACCGTTTTGACAAGAAAACAGTAAAAACCCAGCTTTCTTACCCTTCGAGTCCCGTCAGGAGGGACGCTGCGACCGCGATCGGATCCGCTGCCTCGGTGATCATCCTCCCGATGACGAGATAGTCGGCTCCCGCTGCGAAGGCCTCCTTGACGGTGGCCGAACGTGTCTGATCGTGAGCCGGGCCACCCGCTGCACGAATACCAGGGACCATCGAGATCATCCTCGGTGCAACTTTCCTTGTCACGCCCAGATCCTCTGCGCCTGCAACGTAACCCTGGACGCCTGCCGCGAGCGCCGTCGAGATGCGCGTCTCAAGCCGGCCCTCCTCCTCGGTTGGCTCGGAGGTCAAGACCGTTACCGCCAGGGCAATGGGCATATCCTCCCCTGCATTGGTCGCACCCTCCATCAACCCCTGGACACCCATGCGCAACATCTCTACACCGCCAACGGCGTGCATGGTGACAAAGGCCGGTCCGAGTGACCCCAAGACACGAGCACTACGATACACTGTCGTAGGAATATCGTGGAGCTTAAGATCGATAAAAACCCTGAACCCTGCCTCCCTGAGCGCAAAAACCACCGAGGGACCGGCTGCCGTGAATAGTTCCAGACCCACCTTCGCAATCGCAAAATACTCGCGAAGACCACTCGCCAATCGAAGCGCCGCGACGGCGTCATCACGATCCAACGCTAACGCAAAGCGTTCTCGTGTTGGTGCATGCATTGCTTCTCCCATCACTCCCTCTCGCTACCCTACCTAAGGACTTCATGCACTGCCAAGATGATCGACATCCTCCCAGTGTCAGCCGCCTTCTCCATGAGCCACCTCGAGCGCCGCTCGCACAACACGGCTCCAGTTCACAGCTTTTGGCGAAAGGCACTCCACCTCGCAAGATGCCCCACTCACCATCAAGTCCGCTCGCAACACCCACGCCTCTTGAGCCATCTGTGCGACCGCTTGCCCACGAGGCGAAACGAAGCAGCTACGAGCTTCGCAGACCCATCAGATATTCGCGAAGAGAATCCTTACCGACGCTTCTCAGCCTAGCCGCTAGCTCTTCCACAAGCAATTGCGGACGGCGAGGATCGACGAAGTTGGCCGTCCCGATTTGGACAGCATTCGCCCCTACCGCCAGCATACTAATAACCGTATCCACGGTACTAATACCGCCTACTCCAACGATAGGAATATCAGGGAAGCGGGCTCGTAGGTCGGCAACAATACGCAAAGCGATTCCATGAATTTGCGAGCCAGAGAGACCGCCACCCCTGGCGGTACCGAGCGCTGGCCCCCCACCTCGCAACCACTGCCCAAAGACGGTGTTGATGGCGACGAGACCGCTCGCCCCGGCCTCTATTGCCGCGGCTGCGACCTCGACCACGTGCTCGGTATTGGGAGAGAGCTTGACGAACAGGTCCTGGGTGCAGACCCGCCGACATCGAGAAACAATAGCCGTGGTTGCCTTCGCATCATGGGCAAAGAGCCGATCTCCTGCTTCAGTGTTCGGACAGGAGATATTGAGCTCGACAAAGGCGATCTCTGGAGCTCCCACGAGCAACACCTCGAGCGCTTCGACATACTCGTCGATGGTCCTCCCCCAAATACTCACCCCAACGTTCGCACCTGAGCGGAGCAGTGAAGGATAGTACTCGCGCAACCAACCCCGAACACCAGGACCTGGCAATCCCACCGCGTTCAACATGCCACCTGGCAAGGGTGCCAGTCGTGGCCTCGGATTACCCTCGTGTGCAAAGATAGCGAGCGACTTGACCACATGGGCGCCCAGCGCGCTGAGATCGATGACGTTGGAGAACTCAACCCCATAACCTGCGGTGCCCGCAGCCGTCATAATAGGGTTCTGCAGACGCTGCGTACCGAGGGTGACACTCAGGTCAACCGCCTCGGTCACCCGTGATACTCCTGAATTGGTGCCACCGCGTACCCGGAGGCCCGTAGTGCACGAATCCCACCGAGAGCCGCCAGCGCGGCTGACATCGTCGTGATACAGGGCACCCGAAGGCGTTGCGCGCTCGCTCGTATGCGCTGGCCATCAACCCTCGGACCCGAACCCTCCGGTGTGTTGATGACCAAGACGACCTGCCTCGAGTTCAACAACCAGACAGCGTCGACCGAGCCGTCCCGAGCAGTGCCGACATCTTTGACCCGCTCCTCGTGCACCTTGTCAACAAGGATCTCGATCGGGACCTGGTTGCTGCGAAGAAAGCCTGCGGTGCCATAGGTCGCAGCGAGTGTGAAACCGAGATCAACGAGCTGCCGAGCCAGAGCTAAGCCACTCGCCTTGTCTCGATTTGCAAGGGACAGAAAGACCATACCGTCATGGGGCAGCACGGTACCGGCGGCGATCTGTGATTTTGCAAAAGCGAGCTCAAAGGTCGTATCAACCCCCATCACCTCGCCGGTCGAGCGCATCTCGGGGCCTAACAACGAATCAGCTCCTGGGAAGCGATGGAAGGGGAGGACCGCCTCTTTCACCGAGTAGTGCGAACCGCGTCGAACGGTCGGAACTCCGCTAGCCCGCAGCTGGGCAAGGGTCTCTCCCACCATCACCCGCGCCGCAATCTTAGCCAAGGGGATGCCGGTGGCCTTGGCGACGAAGGGAACGGTTCGAGAGGCACGCGGATTGGCTTCGATCACATAGACCGTCTCATCCTTGATACCAAACTGCATATTGATGAGTCCCACGACCTCTAGCTCGTTGGCCACCGCTCGTATGATCTCTTCGACCCGTGCCAACACCGTCGGGCTCAGCGTCACCGGTGGCAGAACGCAGGCCGAATCACCAGAATGGATCCCAGCCTCCTCGACGTGCTCCATGATGCCGCCGATCAGCACCTCTCCCGTGCTGTCACGCACGGCGTCGACATCCACCTCGATCGCATCCTCGAGAAACCGGTCGATCAGCACGGGGCGCGACTGCGAGATCTGGCCCTCATCGGCGAGCGAAGCAAGGCGAGCGAAGCTATGACGCAGGTCAGCCTCGTTGGCCACGATCTCCATCGCCCGACCACCAAGCACATACGAAGGGCGAATGAGTACCGGGTAACCGACCTTGGCCGCCGCTGCGAGTGCCTCCTCAAGGTTCGTCACCGTAGCTCCGGGTGGCTGGAGAATACCCAACGACTCACATAACGCAGACCACCGGTTGCGATCCTCTGCACGGTCGATCGCAGCACCAGAGGTGCCAAGGATCAGCTCCGGATCGAGGTGGCGAGCGAGTTTGAGGGGTGTCTGCCCGCCGAAGGCGACAAAGACCCCGCGTAGATCCGACTGCGCCCGCTCAGTCTCGATCACGTCTAAGACGTGTTCGAGCGCCAACGGCTCCATGTAGAGCCGTGAGGAGGTGTCATAATCGGTCGAGACCGTCTCAGGATTGGAGTTCACCATCACCGTGCGGTACCCCATCTCCTGGAGTGCGAAGCTCGCGTGCACGCAGCAGTAGTCAAACTCAATCCCTTGACCGATCCGATTCGGACCAGAGCCGAGGATGATCACCGTCGGGGCCTCAAACCCGGTGACCTCTGTCGCTTCCTCATTGGAGGAGTAGAAGTAGGGAGTGTGGGCCTCGAACTCTCCTGCACAGGTGTCAACGGATTGGTAGGTCGTCGCCAGCCCCAGGGCGAGACGGTGCGACCGCACCTGCGATGGGTCAACCCCAAAGAGATACCCCAGCTGTGCATCGCCGAAACCGGCACGCCTCGCGGTGAGCAGCTCACGACGGCCGAAGTTCGCGAGGTCTCCCGAGAGACCCTCTAACCAACGCCGAATGCGAACGATGCGATCGATCTCGCCCAGAAACCAACGGTCGATACGTGTCGTGGCGTGCACCTCTTCGATGCCCAAGCCACGATAGAGCGCCTCCGCGACCAAGAAGATACGACTCGGCGAGGCGATCGCCAACTCTTTACGCAGCTCCTCATCACGCAACTGCCGAAAGGGCCGCTCACCTTCGTCAGCGTTGAGTCCGTCCCGCGAGCGCTCAATCGAACGGAGTGCCTTTTGGAGCGCCTCGGCAAAACTACGGCCAATCGCCATCGCCTCACCAACGGACTGCATCGACGTCGATAGTACCTCGGGAACTCCCTCGAACTTCTCAAAGACCCAGCGTGGGATCTTCACCACCACATAGTCAAGCGCTGGCTCAAAACTCGCTGGTGTCACCACCGTGATATCGTTGCGAATCTCATCGAGGGTATAGCCGAGGGCAAGCTTGGTTGCGATCTTCGCGATCGGGAAGCCCGTCGCCTTCGAGGCCAAGGCCGAGGAGCGCGATACCCGAGGGTTCATCTCCACGACGACCATCCGACCGGTAGCGGGGTCGACGGCGAACTGGACATTGGATCCACCGGTCTCGACACCCACCCCGCGCAGTACCGCGAAGGAGAGTGAGCGCATCTCCTGGTACTGCGTATCTGTCAGCGTCTGGATCGGCGCCACCGTGATGGAGTCCCCAGTGTGGACCCCCATAGGGTCAACATTCTCGATTGAGCAGACGACGACACAGTTATCCTTGGCGTCGCGCATGACCTCGAGTTCGAACTCCTTCCAGCCGGCGATCGACTCCTCGATGAGCACTTCGTTGACCGGAGAGGCCTGCAGACCGGCCTCCATCATCAACTGGAACTCCTCCTCTGAGTGGGCAATACCCGTGCCTGCTCCACCCAAAATGAAGGATGGCCGCAGCATCACCGGGAAGCCGAGGCTGGTAACAATACCCCTCGCGTCCTCCATGGAACGAGCGATGCCACCCTTGATGGTGGCCTGCTCATAACCCATCGAGATCAGGAGTTGTTTGAAGTCCTCACGACTCTCAGCGACCTGAATCGCCTCCGGCTTCGCACCGATCATCTGCACGCCATAGCGCGCAAGGGTTCCACTAGCGTCAAGTTCCATCGCGAGATTCAGTGCGGTCTGGCCACCGAGTGTCGGGAGCAAGGCATCGGGCCGTTCTCTTGCGATGATCTTGATCATGACGTCCAGGGTGAGGGGTTCGAGATAGGTCGCATCTGCGAACTCAGGATCGGTCATGATGGTCGCCGGGTTGGAGTTGGCCAGAATCACCCGAATGCCTTCCTCGCGGAGGACCCGACAGGCCTGCACACCGGAGTAGTCAAACTCGCTAGCTTGGCCAATCACGATAGGTCCTGACCCGATCACCAACACCGATGCGATCCCCGTGACCCTAGGCATGTGCGCTACCTTCCTCGCCGATGAGTCCAGCGATTGCAGCGGCCATCGAACGGCGCTCCTCGAGGGGACCAGGGGCCGCCTCCGGATGATACTGGACACTGAGCGCCCGTAGCTCGGGACAGCGAAAGCCCTCGACCACACCATCGAAGAGGTTGCGATGGGTGACCTCCACCTTCACCGATAGATCGGCGAGCGAGGTCTCATCGACGGCATAGTTGTGGTTCTGCGCGGTGATTGCAACCCGATGATCATCGAGAAGTGCAACCGGATGATTGGAACCGTGATGTCCAAACCTGAGCTTGTAGGTCGTAGCACCAAGGGCCAGACCGAGCAACTGGTGGCCGAGACAGATCCCGGCAACCGGCACCTCCCCCAAGAGCGCAGCGATGGTATCGACCTTCTCTCCGAGTGCACCTGGATCGCCGGGTCCATTGGAGAGAAACACCGCCGAGGGATTAAGGGAACGGATCTGGTTCGCGGAAAGAGCCGCGTTGACCACCACGATCTCCCACGGACCCCGCAAGCTTGCTAACATCGCCCGTTTGATCCCGTAGTCGATCACCACAAGTCGCGCCATCGACCCAGCCGGAGACCCAGCGAGCGGTGCGATGGTATACCCCGACCTCGTCGACACCTCGTCGACCAGGTTCTTGCCGTCGGTACCGACGGCCTCACGGACCTGGGCAAAGGCCACCTCTGGATCCTCGGTCGTCAACCGGCCTGGAATCGCACCCACATCGCGAAGATGGCGCACCAGGGCACGCGCATCGAAGTTCACAAAGAGTGGCACTCCAGCTAGTTCCAGCACCTCGAGGAGGGAACGCTCAGCCGCAAAGTTCGAGACGCGGGTGGTGTAGCGCGGCGCGAGCACCGCCCCCACCCAGACCCTCTCACTCTGGAAATCAGCCGCGGTCACCCCGTAGTTGCCGAGCTGGGCGGTCGTGAAACAGACCATCTGACCGTAGTACGAGGGGTCACTGATCACCTCTTGGTACCCACTCATCGCTGTATTGAAGACCACCTCAGCCGTAACCGGCTCTGGCGTGGCAGAGAGAGATGTGTGCACAAACTCACCAGGGAAGCGGGTGCCGTCTTTGAGAACGAGCCAACCCGGTGTCGTGTGCAGATCCTCGTCCTTGAACCGCTCGAATCCTACGTACCTCGAGGAATCTTGGGCTCCAAGATCGGGGTGGGGGTGCTCCCTTCGCTGCTCGAGCGGTGAAGCATCATCCTCGTTGCGCCTACCCTCAGACACCGACAATCACCTCGCCATCTGCGACCAGCTGCCTACCCGCCAACCAAAGCGCATCGACTCGACCCATGAGAGTCTCCTGGCGATAGGGAGAGTTCGGCGAGCGGTACCACCGGCTCGGGACCTCCCTTGGCCCTCGATTGGGATCGATCACGACCAGATCAGCACGCTTGCCAGTCTCCAAGGCTATCGACCGACCCAAGATCTGACCTGGCCCAGAGGTAAGCGAACCCAACAACCGTCCGAGCGCCTTCCACGCTGGCCCAGAAGGCTCGTGGCCGAACTCCACCCGCACCTGTTCATCCCCAAAACCACGCCCAAGCGCCGTCCAAGCGGCCGCCATCGCCTCGGCGAGACCCAGCATGCCAAAGGCCGCATCAGCGAAGGGGAGATCCTTGCGAGACGGAGGATGGGGGGCATGATCCGTAGCGATCACATCAAAGGTTCCATCCAGCAACCCTTGGGCCAACGCCATCTGCGTCGCCACCGACCGCAGCGGAGGATTCACCTTGAAGTTCGGATCTCCCGATGCCACGTATCGATCAGAGAGAAGGAGATGATGAGGCGTCACCTCGGCGGAGATTCGTAGGCCCTCACGTTTGGCCTGACGGAAGAGGTTGAGCGATTCCCGCGAGGTCACGTGCTGAAGATGCAATCGACCCGGAATGACCTTGAGCAGCTCGATATCGCGGGCGACCATCACCGATTCCGCAACCTCAGGTATCACCGACAACCCTAGTTCCTGGGCGAAAGGCCCATCGTTGACAGACCCACCGGAGGCCAATAGCGCATCCTCACTGTGTTGCGCGATGACGACGTCCCAAGACGCGGATGCCTCCAATGCATCGCGCATCACATCGCTGCGTTGAATACCGGATCCATCATCACTAAACACCAGCACACCCGCCTGGGCGAGCGCGGCGAAATCCACCAACTCCTGACCCTCACGGCCCATCGTGACGGCCGCAGCTTGCACCACCTCGACCGGGAGCCCAGCGTAGGATGCCAACGCATTCTCCCATCGTGGGAGCGAGTCGATAGCCGGCACCGTGTTGGCCATCGCGACAATCACACCAAAGCCACCGGCAAGCCCGGCAGCGGCGATGCTGGCCGGATCGTCAACCTCACCCATCCCTGGATACCGCAGATGCGCATGGAGATCGATAAAGGAGGGAGCGAGCACCCGCTGCTCACAGTCGACGATGCGTTCAACATCGCCTCGACTCAGGCCTGGTCCGATCGCGACGATTCGGTCATCTACCACGAGGAGATCGGCCGCTCGAAATTCGCGCCCCGTAAAAACCATCCCATCGGTAAAGAGCGTCTGCACTCTGAATGCCTCCTTATGCCCGATGAATCGTGACACCCTGAGGAGTCACCGCAACATACTCCGACAGCGCCGAGGGCAGGTTCTTCCCCACATAATCTGGGCAGATCGGCAGTTCCCGATGGCCGCGGTCGACCAGGACGGCCAATTGAATCAGTGCAGGCCGGTAGTTCGAGAGAATGGCCTCCAATGCAGCCCGAGCCGTCCTCCCACTCTGGATCACATCATCGACGAGGATCACGACGCCACCCTCGGCTGGAAGTTGTTGGTCAACCCCTGCCGCGTCAAGGACTGCCGTCCTCGGACGATCATCACGGAAGGAGGCGATATTGATCTCGGAGAAGGCGATCTCAAGTTTCGCATACTCGATCAAGCGATCGCTGAGCTTCTGCCCCAACCACACACCGCCAGACCGGATTCCAACAACCGACAAGGGAGATCGAGCAGAAGCGGGAGACAGATGAAGCCGCTCAATAATCTCATGGGCCATGCGGGCGACTACGCGCTCCACATCAACCCCGTCCAGCAGTACCGAACTACGCGACATGCATCTCCTTCCGTCCGAGCCTCACGGGACTCAGTTAACGGTCGATACGATCTTAGTCGTGCCATCTAGCCTCTGTGACGCGCTTCAGCACATCGACATCCAGCCGACACCGTTCCGGCCCACCCATGCGCGCGTTGCCAAACCAGAACACCAGAGGGCCCGACCATTCGGCCCCAAAACGAGGAAGAGCCCCGGCAACACCGGGACTCACACCTCTACACTTGCCGACCTAGCGGCGCTTTGACAACTTCTTCCGCGCAAAGAAGCCATAGAGCACCGACAGAGCAAAGATACCAATCGGGATGGCAAAAGTCATATCAGCACCAGCTGTATAACCAGTTACACTTCCGAACATCATTCACCTCCCTTCAACGCGCCCCCGCCTCACTTGATTGACCTTAACCGAACGACCAAAACGATGCACCGGAGAGGCAAAGCTCACCACCGCCTCGCGCTCCTCTGACTCCAGCCACAGCCGCATCTTCTGCGTACCGATAAGGAACCACGGAGCACCTCCGAGGATGACGAAGATGACGGCAGCAATCTGTTGCTCCGCCTCTTGGTGTAACGCCGCAGCCGACGCCGAAACGAAACCGAACCAAGGACCGGAGAGACCCAACGACACCCCTAGCGCCATGATGACCATCGCGGACGACCAGGCGATGATCACCTGACGTACGTGCGTCACCCGCGGCCGCCCATCACCGGAGAGCACGTAGATGATCGCACCCGAGGCTGCAACCTCAAGGTAGATCAATACAGCCAACAGTAACGGATCGTTTGCCGCAGCGCGTTCGAAACCATCCTGGAAACCGACCCAGAGCAGAATATCTTGCAGTACGACCAGTCCCCAGACCCACTGGAGACCCAGCACGGCCCAGCGGCCACGATCCTTGATCCGGTCGATACCACGGATAACCTCCTTGGAGAGCACCACCAAGATGAGCCAGAGCGAGACCAACACCAACAGCAACGAGTGGAACCAGAGGGACCGGGTAGCGAAATCGATAGAAGCAGGGTTCATCAGAACACCGAGTGCAAGCACCGCAAGTCCCAACCTTCCCCGAATGCCTCGAACACTACCCGCTCGTCGGACGAGGTAAACGCCCGCGATGACGCACGAGAGCGAGAAGAGCCCAATGACTATCAACGAAATCATCGCACACTCACCTCTCTACTCACCACCGTGACCATTACTCCCTCTCGCTCCAACTCGTAACTACCGACAACCCAACAATAACTACCGTGCGAACGCTCTCCTAATGAAGAACGTAGAACAGGTACCAGGACAGGATCGACAACAGCGCAAAGAAGATGCCATAGGCTCCGAAACCGTCGACATTGGCACGGAAGTTCTCGGCTGCACGATGCGCCGAAATCCCAATACCGCCATCAGCACGGTAGAAGTTATAGCTCCTAATCGCACGCATCATCAACGTGAACACCCAATACGCACTAAGCCCGATGACAAGTGCATTGATGGGTCCAAACGCGATGAAGACCCCGGCATACCCACTCGCTGCTGGCGGAAATGGGAGCCGTGTGAGCTCCCAGATCTGCAGACCGGTGGCGATCACCAGGAACAACGCATTCGCAGCGGTACCGACGATGAAGTCCGTACTAAATCCTCTACGTAGCCGTCGTCCTGCCATCAACTGAAAGGCCGTCCCAACAAGGACCAACAACAGTATCGACAACCCGATGATCTTCGACGCCGTCTGCCCATGCGGATCCCACAACCCATTCGAGTTGAGCGACCGCAGGTAGAAATAGGCGAAGTAGATGCCACCAAAGGTCGCCGCTACCACCGGTATCAAGGTACGCGAAGCAGTCCAGAGCGCACCTAACTGGGCGTCATGGTAGTACTGCTCCTCATCGATGACCGGCTGCGCATCGGCTGATTGCACATCAGTAGCCACTACGCATCACCTCCTGTTACCACCGCAGCCTTGTCACCCACGGGATTCAAGTCAGCCACTGGCGTATCATCACCGGTTCCATAACCGTACGGATCACGGTGCACCACGGGAATCTTCACAAAGTTATCGCGCGGCACTGGGTAACCCACCTGCCACTCGAGACCTCGCGACTCCCACGGGTTAGGACCAGCAGGGGTCCTCGTGACCGCAAGCGACCAGATGAGGTTGAACACGTACAACAAGATACCAAAACCCAGGACATACGAGGAGACCGAGACCCACTGATTGAGGTGCTGCAGACGAATCGCATACTCAAAGACACGTCGCGGCTGACCCAACAGCCCGATCATGAACAACGGCAAGAAGGTGGAGTTAAAGGCCACAAAGATGATCCAGAAACTGACCTTTCCAAGCTTGTCGTTCAATCTGATACCAAAGATCAAGGGGACGTAGTAATAGACGCCCGCAAAGACCGCGAAGATGAGCTGCCCCATAATCGTGAAGTGGAAGTGGGCCATAACAAAGAAGCTTCCGTGGACCAAGGCGTCCACTGGAACGTCAGAGTTGTACACACCAGTTACACCACCCCAGAGGAAGTTCCAGAACACTGCCAAGAGGAAGAGCATTGGAACCTCGAAGCGGATCTTGCCACGCCAGACCGTACCCATCGCCACCAGGTACAAGAACCCAGTAGGAATGGAGATCAGCTCTGTCGTCAACATGAACAACGGACGCATATCCGGGTTCATGCCCGACATGAAGAGGTGGTGCTGCCACACGAAGAAGCTCAATACCGCCACTCCGATGAGACCCGCCGTCGAAGTCTTCAGCGCAAAGACCGGTTTGCGCGCAAAGACGGGAAGTAGCTCAACGGTGAGAGCGAAGCCCGGCAACGCCAGCAGGTAGACCTCGGGGTGTCCAAAGAACCAGAAGAGGTTCTCCCAAAGGAAGGAGCTCCCCCCATGGCCCGCATAGAGCATCGCAGTACGCACGCCTCGGTCAAGACTCATCACATAGAGCCCATCGAAGAGGACCGGTACCGAAAGCAGCATCGTGAAGGCCACCGTAATCATACCCCAGGCAAGGATCGGCATCCGCGACCAGCGCATACCCGGTGCTCGGTAGTTGATGATAGTAGCAGTCATATTGATCGACGCACAGATCATCGACAGGGCCATCAAGGCGAAGGCAACATCATAGTCGCTTTGACCTGGACCTCCTTGAATCGATAGTGGTGCATATCCCGTCCAACCAGACTGGAACCCGCCCTGCCACAGAGCAGAGAGCAGAATGAAGAATGACGGTACCGTGAACCAGAAGGACGAGGCCTCGAGTCGTGGAAACGCCATCTTCTTCGACCCAATCATGAGCGGAATCAGATAGTTACCGAACGGACCCATGATGATCGAGGTCATCATCATCATCATCATGGTGCCATGCTCACCTACGATCTCGATGTAGGTATCCGGTGCCCAGATATGGTTCACCGGTGAGAGCAACTCGGTACGAATACCCAGTGCTAACAACCCTGCAACGAGGAAGTAGAGCAACATGCCGAACAGATACTGCACACCGACGACCTTGTGATCCGTCGAGTAGGTGAAATGCTCCCAAAACGACCGCTTCTCACTCTTTGGAGGATCGATCGGCTCCAGTCCCAGGAGTTTCTGGACCGGATAATTCAGCGCACCAAGCCCTATGAACCACCCGAGACAGCCGATGATGAGCGAGAGGTAGATCGCTACCTCATTGCCAGCACCATCAGCTACAACGGAGTAGTTCGACGCAATGGCGTTACCAAGCCAGTGGCCAAAGGCATAGCCGATCGCCCCACCAATGAGGGCGGTCAGCATATTGCCAGTAAACCAAGGCTTGGCGGCTTTGAGGCCCCGAGCTTCGAGGTCGGTCGGAGAACCCACCCCGGCAGCTGGCGTCATGTCAATTGCCATTTACAAGCTCCTTCTAGTACGTCACCGCATGACCGTTGGGGTCATACGAAGGATAATAACCTCCACCTGCACCGGAGTACGAGGGAGTATACGTGGTCGCAAAAGGCGGCAACAACTTCGTCACCGAAGCGTTCTGTGCCTCCATATTCGACGCCCAGGTGTAGAACGCCGACTTCGATACCACGTGTCCATAGTTATACATTGCTCCATGCCAAATACCACAGAGCTCGTCACAGCGGACCGTGAAACGCCCCTGTTGGCTTGAGGTGGTCGTGTAAGCGACGTTATTGACATCCGGGTTCGCATCGGCCTTGACGCCGAGTTGATAGGCCCAGAAGTCGTGAATCACGTCGAGTGAGGTCACGTCAAACTGGATGGTCGTATTCGCTGGGAGATCGATCGAAGTGGTCTCCATCCCACCGAACTGCGGCCAACGGTACGTAAAGCGCCATTGCTGGGCGATGACCTGCACCACCAACATGTGCTTCGCCGTCGGCTTCCAGATTGGGGAAGGTCCCTCACCAGTACCAACACCGTTTCCGTTGATCAACTCATAGGTGCCGAATCCTGCAAGAAACAGCACCAAGACCGCCGAGCCGACGTACCAAATACCTTGAACCTTGCGGTTTCCACGTAGTGGAATACCGTCCCCACGATCCTCCTTGGTGGCATGGAAGTTGATCAACGACCAAGCTCCGTAGACCCAGACCATCAACAACACCGGAACGACCATCGCAGTTAACACCTTGAAGTCGAACTGCTGGCTGGCAGCCGAAGTCGTCATATCGCCCGGGGGCATATGTGGTCCCCACACGTAGAGCACCAGCGCTACACCGATCAACGACAGAACGAGCCAGATCGCAAAGATACGCCAACCGGCCTTCTTCGCATACTCCTTGCGCTCGTTCATGTCCTCTTGGGTTACCGCCATCAGGCCACCACCTTCCAGAAACCAGCCATATACCCAGTCTCAGCCATCGGACCACCATTCCCATTCAAGAAGCCAGCACCACAGGGAATGAAGCACTGCCAACGATAGTTATGAGGATGGTTGCCGGTGTAGAAGGTAAAGGTCTCGGTGTTGTGCGCGTTTGCCAACGTACACGGCCCCGACTGACAGAAGGTCTTCTCGGTACCGGACAGCCCCCACATGGGGACCGACAGATTCAACGCAGGAGCGACCATGGTATGCGCGACGCCATTGCCTGCCGCCGCATCAAGCACGCTCACCTCCTTGCCGTTGAGAACAGCATCGTTTCCAACCGTACCCGTGATCTTTCCCCAGTATGGATTGCGAAGCGGACCGCCCGAATCATACTCATAGACCGTCACGTGCACATAGGTCTTCTCTGGCACCTGGTAAAGAGTTGTGCGAACCCACTTACCCTGTGCATCCTTTGCATACCAGCCCACCCAGTTTGGGTGAGGCCCTGTTCCAACTGCTCCCTCAACCTGTAACGTCACATCAACCGTATGTGGTTGTGTAGGAGAAGGTGTAAACACAACCGTTGGCGGATAGGTTCGCAGATACCCAAAGATACCAAACAAAATCAATCCAACAGCGACTGCGGCAGAGACAAGAACAATCGAAATTCTTGCACCCTTATTCAACCTTCACCCCCTTTCATAATCCCAATATTCCCATATCCAACCCGACACCCCTCACAAGGGTTGCGACCAAGGACCTCAACGATCCCTTAGCCGGTTCCGGTGATGACTCACCGGAAACTTGCCTCATTCAATCCGCGAAAGCCAATGTGTTAAGACCTGGGAGGTCATCTGGCCCTGTACCACCGCTGCGACCTTGCCGCTCGCCGCCACAAAGACCGTCGTCGGCAACCCTATCAGGAGGTACTTGCCCTGAAGCGACGCGTGGTCGGTGACGACAGGATAGTCCACATGATCCTTGGCAATAAAGGCCTCGGCCTTGGCCGCAGTATCATTCTCATCGATACCAAGGAAGTCGACCTTCTGAGCGAACTCTTTAGCAACGGAAGCTACCATCGGTGTCTCTGCCTGGCACGCCGTACACCAGGAGGCGAAGAAGTTGATGACCAGAGGATGTCCCGCAAAATCCGCAGGAGATACTGAGCCCGAAGCTGGCTTGGCATCAGCCGTCAACTCCGGCAACGAGAAGCTCGGGACGGGTTTGCCGACGAGGGGCGACGTACCAGACCTGGTCTCGGGGAGCGACCCAAGCGAGGCCGAGGCGGTCGTTGAACTGCCCCCAGAGAGCGACGCGGCATAGACTGCATACGCTACCACCACGATCGCTGATACCACCAGCAAGAAGATCCAAACTCGAGGGCCAAAACGGGAGACCCGTGGCTGCTCAAGAGGCTCATGAACCGCCATCAGTGACCCCGAACCGCCACATCAACCGCCATCCCAACAAAGAGCAACGAAAGGTACGTGATCGAATACGAGAACATACGCATCGCAACCTTGGGAGTGAGATCTCGGTAGAGCTTGATCGCATAGCCAATAAAGCCAGCGTTGAGAGCGATCGCTGCAACGGCGTAGACCCATCCGAGATGAGCGACGAATCCGAGTGCGCCGGTGGTCGCGGCTAGCACAAAAGTGTAGATCAAGATATCACGTGCAGAACGCTTTCGTGTCGCCACCGACGGAAGCATCGGCACTCCCGCCGCGCTGTAATCATCGGAGTAACGGAAAGCCAAACCCCAGAAGTGGGGTGGAGTCCAGATGAAGATGACCAAGAACATGAGCCAGGCAGCGAGGGAGAGCGAATCGGTGACCGCAGCCCAACCGACAAGAACGGGGACCGCACCGGCAGCTCCGCCAATCACAATGTTTTGCGAGGTCGAGCGCTTGAGCCACATCGTATAGATAAAGACGTAGAAGAGCGCGGCAGAGAGGGCTAGTGAAGCGGAGAGTACGTTGTCGCCGACGGAGAGCATCGTAAAGGCGACGATCTCTAACGCGATCGCAAAGATCAGGGCTCCGGTCGGCGAAACAGCACCAGTGACGAGCGGTCGGTTCTTGGTTCGCTTCATGAGCGCATCGATATCGCGGTCGTACCACATGTTGACCGCGTTGGCTCCGCCAGCAGCAAGGGTACCGCCAGCCACCGTGATGACGATGGACCAGAGCGAGGGCAGCCCGTGTTTTGCCACCACCATCGCCGGCACCGTCGTAATCAAGAGCAATTCGATGATGCGTGGCTTGGTAAGGCCGACATAGCCTTTGACCGTCTTGGTCCAGTCCCAACTGCCCTCAGACAACGGCAAGGTTCTCATCTAGACCTCATCCTCTTCGCGTTTCAACACACATAGCCCCTGCACACACTTGAAACACTACTGACACACTCGAGGTACCCCATCAGCACGCAGTAGAGTCTCTACCAATAGAGATCAATCTAGCACAGAGGGAGAACCTAGATGACAATGCGATCAAATTATTTGCATACGCAAACCAGCAATTCCCGGGCAATTCACAGGAACCGCTCAGAAGACCTTGGAAACATTGCGGGCACCGCCCGTCTCGCTAAGATCACCCAGATTCTGGATGATTGCCGTGCAGACTTCCTGTTCAGCGACCATTTAGAGCTCATCCACTACCTGACCGGTTTTCGCGGATCCAACGGGACCCTCCTGCTACGACGCCATCCAGCGCCGACGACCTATCTGTGTACAGATGGACGGTACCTCGAACAAGCTGCCCTGCAGGCACAACGACATGGTGCTGATGTTCAGATCGACACCCGTCCGATCCTCGGTCCTGAAGGATTACTTATCACCATTGCAATAGCGGGCCAAATTGCGGTGGATTTGGGGTCTCTTCAACTGACCAACTATCTCGCGCTCGAAAAGTCTGGTCTGGGACTCACC
The DNA here is from genome assembly GCF_027364955.1 of Ferrimicrobium sp. Lineage (NCBI taxonomy): Bacteria > Bacillati > Actinomycetota > Acidimicrobiia > Acidimicrobiales > Acidimicrobiaceae > Ferrimicrobium > Ferrimicrobium sp. Next base: position 166,406 of record NZ_DAHXOI010000003.1, on the reverse strand, counting down.
GACATCTCTGCCTCACTCGCGATGATGCGGGCTAAGAAGGAGGATGGCGAGATCGCATCCATCACGCTGGCCGCCGAGGTTGCCGATCGCGCCATCACCAAAACGCTCGCTCACCTAGCCAGCGCCCCCACCGAACTCGAACTCGCCGGCTGGTTTGAGTACTACGTACGTGAATGCGGAGGTGAAGGAGTATCGTTCCCGACCATCGTGGCGTCTGGTCCGCGCACCTCACTCCCCCATGCACAGCCAACTCGCCAGCGGATCGAGGCCCCTACGCCAGTCGTGGTCGACTTCGGAGCGATGGTTGATGGCTATTGCTCGGACTCCACACGCTCCTTCTACCTCGGCGATCCCCCCGATCGTTATCGCCGCGCCTATGAGATCGTCTTAGCAGCTAAGGCCGCCGGTGTCGCCCAGTTGCGACCGGGCAACACCGTCAATGCCGTGGAGGTGGCGACCCGTAGGTATCTACAAGATCACGGAGTCGAAGAGCACCTCCTTCATGGGGTCGGGCATGGGGTTGGTCTTGAGATCCATGAATTTCCTTTCACCTCAACAGCGGTCGATATCGCCGTTGAACCGACGATGTGCATCACGGTCGAGCCTGGACTGTACTACGCCGAAGACTTCGGGATCAGACTTGAAGATCTGTATCTCACCACGTCAACCTCACCCATTGCACTCTCCCACTCCGCAGAGGTGGGGATCAGCCTCGGCTGAATCGGTCATCTGACAGGTAGAATGGGCAAACACGGCAATTCCTGCCGTCAGCCATACGCGTACCAGTCACCCAATACGAGGAGCAATCGATGTCGGTCTCAACCACCACCAACGACTTGAAGAATGGAATGACCCTGGAGATCTCTGACGGTCTGTTTACGGTGATCGAGTTCCAACACGTCAAGCCTGGCAAGGGGGGAGCCTTCGTCCGCACCAAGCTGAAGAATCTCCGCACCGGGGCCGTGATTGATCGCACCTACCGTGCCGACGAGAAGATCGAGCAGGCGATCATCGACAAGCGCGAGATGCAGTACCTTTACAACGATGGGGTCGACTACATCTTCATGGACTCCCAGACCTACGAACAACTCAGCGTTTCAGATGCCGCCCTCGGAACGACCAAGAACTTTCTGGTCGAAAACGCTACCGCAACGATCTCCACCTACGAGGGTGCCATCGTCGGCGTGGAGCTCCCTGCGGCCGTCGAACTCACGATAACAGCGACTGAACCCGGGCTCCAGGGAGACCGAGTCTCTGGCGCTCGCAAGCCAGCGACCTTAGAGACTGGGCACGTAGTGCAGGTTCCGCTCTTCGTAAACCAGGGAGACCGCATCAAAGTTGATACCAGAAGCGGTGAATATCTCACCCGTGCCTAGATCATGACCCAAAACCGCTCACACGCCGATGCCGTTGAGCATTCGCGTGTACTCAGAGAACAAGTGATCAGCATCCTCTATGAGTCCTTGCTCCGCCAGCTGTCCCCGATGGCCGTCCTAGGGGACAAGGCCCGCTCCTATCCCCCTTTTGTGACCGAGCGCATTGCGGCTATCGATCGCGAACAGGTCGTCATCGAAGCAACCATCACTGAGCACCTCTATGACTGGAGCCTCAGTCGACTGAACCCTGTCGACCGCTCGATCCTGACCCTTGGGGTCTGGGAATTACGCTTCAAACCCGAGATCCCGACCTCGGTGGTCATCGCAGAGGCGCTGAGACTCGGTGACCTCCTCTCGACTGAGGACTCACCCAAGTTCCTCAATGGCGTTCTTGGAGCGGTCGCTAGCCAGTACCGCCCTCATCCACCAGCATCACACTAACCCGCTGTCACGCGATACAACGATTGCTGATACTCGGGTCGCCAGTTTCAGCATCATGACCCTCACTCTTGCGGGTTATCGGGATACGAGCACCACCCAAATGCTACAGCTGGGCACGCACAAAGGATGGCATATCCGTCAAGGGATTCAAACTCACCGTCTGGGGCGTAAGGTGCAGCTGGGCCGAGACCTTGCTTAAGTCACTGTTGACGGAATTGAGCAGCATATCCATGTTGTGCACGCGAGTCCGGAGGTTCTGGATCGCCCTCTGATTGTCCGGTTGGGTTAGCAACGTCTCGGAGTCAGCCAGGATGCCAGCCGCACCGGGATAGGCCCAAGCGTAGAGGTTGTGGGCGACCGGGGTCAAGTTGAACTGATTCAGATCATTCGGAGGTGAAAGGGTTGCTAGATTGTACAGGTCCGAGTTCACGGCCAGCGTACAGTAGGCCTCATCCTGTTGAAGGATAGTGTTGGCCACACTCAATTGCTTGGTATCCCCAGCATGGATCCGTGCAAGGGCATGGTACCCATCCTGGAGGGCCACTTGGCAGCCGAGCACGTCGCTGCGCATCGAGACAACAAAACCCTTGAAGTCGGCCTGTTGTTGCACCTTGGTGATTTTGTTAGGGTAGACAATCAACAACTCAACGATGACGGCGACAGCCACTACCAGCACCACCCAGAGCAGACGCCGCTTCCTTCTCTTTGGGGTCTCCGTCGCAAGGGTGTAGTCAGCTCTGTTACGCGGTCTTGACGACACGGCTCTCCTTCTTTATGTCCCACTCATGTCGGCCCGCTATCCGCGTTTACCACCGATACCGCCATTTGGCAAGGATTCGGTGCGACCACGCCATGAGTTAGGGAATCCTTAGACGATACTAATGCCACCGTCGACCCTATCTGGATACAGAAGACCAAGACCCAGCGAATCTTCAGCCGTGACGGCTGTCGCCTCCTTGATCGAGCAGGGCTGCCGCCTGGACCGCCAAGACATAGCCGATCGAGCCAAATCCGGCAATCGATCCACTCGCGACCGCCGAGAGCACAGAGATAGTGCGAAAGTCCTCCCGAGCCGCCGGGTTAGAGATGTGCAGCTCGATGGTGGGAATACGCTTCGCAGCGATAGCATCCGCAATCGCCCAGGAGTAATGGGTGAAGGCGCCCGCATTGAGAACCAGTGCCGCGGTTTCAACACCAAGCCCATGGATCACATCAACGAGCTCTGCCTCGCTGTTGGTTTGATGACTGACAAACCCATAACCTAAGTCTGTGGCCGTCTGCGCTGCTAACTGCGTCAGCTCATCGAGTGTCGTGGTGCCGTAGATCTCGGGTTGTCGCTGACCAAGCAAGTTGAGGTTGGGTCCATGCACCAACACAATGACACGCATTGCGACGCCGCTTTGAGGGCGCGCTTCAGCGGACTGCATCCTTGGCCTCCATCCTTGGGTACTCCTCGAGCGTTCGGCGAATCTGGGACTCGTCGACGTCGTGAACCAGTTCAAGCCCCACTGGACCATCGAGAACGAAGCTGAACCCTCTGTGGTTCTTCTTGTCATGGCGCATATAGCGCAACAGCTCTTCGATTTCGAGTCCGAACGGAAGCCTTGATTCCAAACCGTATGCCGCGACGACACGCTGGTGTTGGAGCACGCGTTCCTCATCAATCCGGCCGAGACGCTCCGCCAGTCTCGCAGCGAAGACCAAACCGACGGCCACCGCCTCACCGTGGGAAATATCGCCATGTGATCCCTGAGCGAGCGAGGCGCCCTCAATGCCGTGCCCGAGCGTGTGCCCATAGTTGAGAAGGCTCCGACGTCCTGCCTCGCGCTCGTCGCCTGCAACGTAGGACTCCTTGAGACGCTGGGCAGCGTAGATCTGATCAGCCAACCCTAAACTTGCGATTGGCTCTGGCGTCAAGAAACTATATTTCGCTAACTCACCAGCTCCGCTCAGCCACTCACGCCTCGGTAGCGTGGTTAAGAAAGTCAGGTCACACAGCAGAGCACTCGGTTGCCAGAACGAACCGTAAAGATTCTTCCCTCCAGCCAGGTTGACCCCCGTCTTGCCGCCAATGGCCGCATCCACCATGCCCAGCAACGTTGTGGAGACGTTCAGGTACTCAATGCCTCTCATATAGGTTGAGGCAACAAAGCCCACGAGGTCGGTAACGACTCCACCGCCAACTGCGACCAGTCCTGACCGGCGATCCAACCCTAACTCCACGAGCCGCTGGGCTAGCTCCGCTGCCACGGATGGCTTCTTGGCCTCTTCGCCACCGGGGATGAACACCCACGTCACATCGGAGTCAAGTGCAAAGCTGCCAGGGATCGCACTCTGGGTGATGAGCACGACTCGAGACCAATGAGCGGGGATGAACTCCCCCAAGGAGTCCCAAGCATGGGCGCCGAGGAGCGCCGGGATCTCCGCACCACCGACGCTCAGGCCGTACGCTCGTGGTGGGCCATGGTCCCCGTCGAGATCAGCGACATTCACAAAGGTCCCCAATGGGCCGAGCTCACGCATCTATGAACTACTCATTCTCGGCCGGCTCTCCAGCGTTAGGCTGAGTCACCGCCGACGGTGCCGTCGTAAGATGATCACCAAACCCCTGCCAATTGCGTACAAACTCCGCCACCGAATCACCGCCAAACTTGCGCGTCGCCTCGTTTGCCAGCACCAGTGCCACCATCGCCTCTGCAACCACTCCCATCGCTGGCACGGCAACCACATCCGTGCGCTCCTTAAAAGACAATGCTGACTCCTTCGTCACGGTGTCAACGGTCTCAAGCACTGGGCGATTCAGTGTCGCTAATGGCTTCATCCACACCTCGGCAACGACAGGAGCCCCATTGGAAATGCCTCCCTCGATGCCGCCCGAAAGCCAGGTGGGGCGCAAATACTGCCCAGTGGCGGGATCGAACTGGATGGCGTCGTGTGCATCGGATCCATGACGTCTGGCAACTTCGATACCAGCACCGATGCTCACGGCCTTGACCGCCTGGATCGACATCAGGGCCCCGGCGAGCTGACTGTCGAGTTTGCGATCCCAATGCACGTGGCTACCGAGACCCACAGGCACCCCGTGAGCGACGACTTCGACCGATCCACCCAACGAGTCGCCAACCTTGGCAGCCGCTTTGATCTCGGCGATCATCCGTCCCTCGACTTCCTTGTCGAGACAGCGCACCTCTGAGTCATCGATGCGATTGAGGTCCGATGGCGACGGGATGCTACTCCTCTCGGACTTGACCTCTCCGATCTGAACCACATGCGAGAGGATCTGGATCCCGATCTGCGCAACCAACGCCTTCGCAAGCGCTCCGGCGACCACACGTGCCGCCGTCTCTCGTGCGGAAGCTCGCTCCAACACGTCCCTAGCATCGTCAAAACCATACTTGAGCATCCCGGCAAGGTCCGCGTGACCCGGGCGCGGCTTGGTCAACTTCTTGGTCGGATATCCCGGCGCAGGGGACATCTCTTCGGTCCATTTGCGCTCCCACTCCGAGTTCTTGATCTCAATCGCGACAGGAGAACCCAACGTGCGACCATGGCGTATCCCCGCCAGCAACACGAGTTCGTCCGCCTCAAAGCGCATTCTCGGGCCGCGGCCATAGCCGAGTCGCCGGCGAGCAAGTTCGGCGCCAACCTGTTCGACGGTGACCTCCAAACCGGCAGGGAGCCCTTCAACGATCACGACCAACGATTGGCCGTGTGATTCACCAGCCGTGAGATACCTAAGCATGGCTAGAGATTAGCAGCCCACCAGCATGATCACCCCGGCGGCATCAGCCACCAGGCAGGGTTGCGGATCCCGGACCAGTCTGGATCATCTTGGGCACAAATGGGTTCTTGACAGTGAAATATTCACTGCTCGGGACCGGTGCGCTGGCCGCGGCGTGGGCCACCACCGGCACTGGGACTGATCGCCCCGTCTCCGACGAGGGGACGCTCGGGCGTTGGGTATCAGCCACCGCGGTGTTAGGTGATGACGGGTGCCCCACCATCACAAAGTAAGCGCCGACACCAAGTCCCACAAAAAGGACGACCCCGACCACCACGAACAGAAGGCGTGGTCGCCGATGCCGTGTCTCCTCTTGCCCAACCTCTGGCACCTGGGGCTCTTCGAGAAGCGATGCGATCTCCATGCTGGTCATCTCTACACCCTCCTAATGGTGGTAATACACGGCGCCGGTAAACGAAAGGTTGATCTTGGGGTTGTTGCTCGCACCGCCAGAGAGCGACGATAATTGGATGGTCGAGATATTGACCAGTTCTCCGAGATGATCGAGACCATGCAAAAAATGCATCAACGCCACAAAAGTACCCGTCGCCTCCGCGCTGAAGGCAACCGAACTGACTCCTGGCACGGTCGCTGAGCTGCCCCCAGTACTCGGTGCAGCCCCTGGCTGCAATGGGGTGATCTGGAGCAATGGCACACCAGCCTTACTGGCCGTTGCATCAGCCTGACTGATGAAGGAGGCGAGAGAGAAGGTGGTGGGCAACGCCAAAGTGAGGGCTTTAAGCTGTGCGCGCAGAAGCGGTGCCTGCTGTTTGTCATCGATCAGGTGCGCAAGCTGCACTCGATCGTTGGCCAGTTGCGATTGATCCACGCCCACCTGGGTCTGCGCAGTGGCGATATGGGCAACCAGTGGCGCGTACAGACCAAAGTACCACCCCACTCCAATCACGATGGCCAGCGCACCAACCAGAATCGTCGTGATCGTCGATCGAGTGAATTTCATGAGGATACCCCCAACTGTCGCAGGTACGACGCACTTCGGTACTGAGCAAAGTTGTTCGAGACGATGGCCGACCCCTGATACGTTGTCATGCCAGCTTGCACCATCTCAGCAGACGGAACGCCGACGCCACAGGACGGAGTGGTATTCCCTGGTGGCGTAAGGGTCGACGAGGAGACCCAGAGGTTCTGAAGGAAGCTGAGTTTACTCATCGAGTCGAGCCAATGGGCGGGAGCAAGTTGCGAACAACCTTCGAGGCTAAAGCTGACACCCAGCCCTGAAGCACCCGCCGTCGAGGTCGTCGGTGCGCCAATACTGAGACTGGTCAGCCACGAGTCCGACGGCGTAGCTCCAGCGATCTGGGCCAGCAGCTGAGGAAAGTCGACCGACGACGCAAGCTGTTGGGTCACCGTCGATCGAGCGGAACGAACTCCTTGGGCAAGGGCACCGTACGTTGCGTACCGAGCCATCTGGCCGCTTAGGACGCCAAGCTGCGTCGTCAACGATGTTTGCGTCTCTTGGACCTGTTGGAGCTGTTGATAGCGCTGGAGGGTCAACAATGCGCCGGCGCCAATCAGCGCCACACCCGCCGCACCCACCAGTATGAGCTGTCGGCGATGCTGACGGCGTGCTCGGACACGCGCAGGTAGGAGATTGACAAACTTCACCCCCTTGTCGTGAGTGCGCGCGCGCATCACTGCGCCAGTCATCTCGACCCAGTTGCTCGATGAATCCTCGACAAGAGCATCGGCTTCGATGAGTCTGAGCACCTGTCGTGGTCCCGGTCGTTCCACCTTCAGGGCGAGTTTGTCACCCAGCTCCACGCCGAGCTGGGTGACCGCCGATGAGCCACCGACCAGCACCAGCCGGTCGATATCGGTGTACCCCCGTTGAATAGCGAAGTAATCGATCGAGGAGGCGACCTCTTGCACAATGGCACGCACACCGTCGGCAACGATACCATCCGCTGTGGCGAACCCATCGAGCTGATGAATCTCCTCAGGTCCTTGGATCGCTATCGCTCTCTTGAGACCCTCAGCAGCCTCGTACGCCACCTCGAGGCGTCGAGCGATCTCTTGGGTGATGAGCTCGCCACCCATCCTGATCGAACGAACGAGTTGTGGCTGATCCCCCACCACCACCTCGATGGTGGTGGTAGTAGCACCGACCACCACCAGGTAATAGCCCTCGCCCTCAGTTCTTGAGAGCTCGCTGACCGCACGCGCCGCCGCCAGCGGGCCAACGTCAACCCAATCGACACGCAAGCCACTGCGTTCGGCAACATCGATCGCTTTAGCGATGGTGGCCTTGGGGGCACCGGCCATGACGACGTTTGGGTTCGACGATCGTGCCTTGGTCGCCGTCTCGTAATCGACCACAAGTTCATCGAGGGGCAATGGCAGCACCTCGGTCATCGCGAACCCAAAGGTCATCTCCAACTCATGCTTATCGGAACTCGGAACATTGAGGCTTCTCACCACCAGATCCGGATCGGTGACGATCAGGCGAGTCGCCTTGGTTCGCGTACCTGCCTCACGAAGAAGGCCTCGAAGCGTCTCCACCACCCTCTCTGGATGCTCGTGAGCCCCATCGGGCAAGACGCGATGGGCAAGCCAAAGCGGCGGTCGCGGACGCCGAGACACCTCGATCTCGCACGCCTTGATGGAGAATGCTCCGATCTCTAAGAGTATGAGTTTTTCCATCCTTGAATCCTCGCTAAACTCCCAAGAGGGCATCGGCCAAAACGACGGCAAAGTTGATCAATTGACCCGCTATTAGTGAAAAATAACAGCACCAAGAGTGGTGAGTGCAAATCCGACGGTCAGAAATGGGCCAAAAGGGAGTTGCGCTCGAAGGTTAGTCCGCTTGGCGAGTATCAAGCCAACCCCCACCACTGATCCAGCAAAAAAACTTGCAAGGACCGCCAGAACGGATGCCCAGACACCAAGCGACGCGATGCCAAGGACCAAGACTGCCGCTAGCTTCGCATCGCCAAGACCCATGCCTCCGCGCGAAACAACGCGTAGGAGAACAAAGAACACGAGGATCGCCATGGCAAGGCCGATGGTGAGGATGAAGGTGCTCCACCGACCAGAGATCCATGCGTTCGCGATGCCAAGTAAGAGGAGAAGGAGTGCCGCTGGATAGGTTAACGCATTTGGAATCCGATAGGTTCTCTGGTCGATCAGAGCGGCCCCAAGCCCAACCAGGAGTGCCAGACCGCAACTCACCTTATCGAGCGTGTCGACGGGAGCGAGTGCCGCAACCACCCCGATCGCTCCCCCCGTAAGCTCCGTAAGGGGATAGCGCCATGGAATGGACACCGAACAGTCGCGGCACCGCCCCCGTAGCCACAGATAGGCAAACACGGGCACGTTATCGCGAGCTCGAATCGGGTGCGCACAGGATGGACACTTCGATCGGTCCATCATCAACGGAAGCCCCGCAGGAATCCGATAGGTCAGTGCCGTCATCGCCGATCCACCGATAAGGCCAAAGACAAGACCGATCACCACACCCATGGTTAGTGCCTTCGGACAGAATCACTGGCGAGTTGAATAGCGCACCACCCGCAGCCGCGCCTCTCACAACGCATAATTCTCACTTTCAGCGTTAATTTCATTCAAGTTTTCCCTTTCAGCACGCCGAAGCAGAGGAGGTACCGGAATTCCGGTGCACGGAGACGTGAAAGCCAGCAAGGAGAAAAGGATGTCTCAGATCTATCGGAAATTAACAAAAAGTGATGAGTCCGGGTTTACACTCATCGAGTTGATGGTGGTCATCCTGATCATGGGCATCCTCGCCGCGATCGCGATCCCCACCTTCCTCGGAGCTCGAACCTCGGCCCAGAATAAGGCTGCAGAGACCGACCTACGCAACCTCTTGACCTCGGAGTCGGTAGCCTTTACCAACAATCAAAGCTACGTGCCTAGTGCGGGGCTGATCCAACTGGATCCGGCTTACACGAAGGCACTGACTGACAACACGATTAGCGTCCTCCTTCCGAGTTCATCCGGCAGCACGTCAGGCTCGAGTTCAAGCACAACACCAGAGACCTCTGTCTGTCTGGCGGAAACAGCCGCATCCGGGACCAGCTTCGCGATCGAAGATGTCGCACTCGGGGCTGGAGCAGGCACCTACTACTACTCGGGAACGAGCCCAATAACATCCTGCGCAGCAACACCCACCATTAGCACCACCGCTGGCTCTGGCTGGCACAGCTCGGCTGCGAGCGCAGGTTGGTAGGCCGATAACACCTGTTGGCTCACCACTTCTGATGAAACCATCAGGCCGACCTCCTCGATCTGAGGGGGTCGGCCTCTAACATGGAACCATGACCACTGACCTACCCAGCCAGTTCCTCCCCTGGGACGGCCTCTATAACCTCCGAGAACTCGGTGGTTATCCAACGGTAGATGGACTCGTCACTCGTAGCGGTCTCCTCTTCAGATCGGAGGCGTTCTTTCGCCTCTCCGATGCGTCGAGAAACCAGTTGTTCGAAAACCTGGATCTCAAAACCGTGATCGATCTCCGATCGAACGAGGAACGCCAAGAACAGGGCTATCTTGAGTCGGCCAAGGGTCGGCGCCTCCTCCATTTACCCCTCATCGATGTCTCCGTCGAATCCGACCTCGACCGCCTAGACCCTGACTACCTTGCCCAGGTGTATCGAGCGATTCTGACAAGTCGACCGGACTCGCTCAGCGAAGCGATGGCGGTCATCTTGAACTCCGATAACTGGCCGCTTCTCTTTCATTGTGCTGCAGGGAAAGATAGGACCGGTATCGTGGCGATGTTAACGTTGTCCATGGCACAGGTTCCAGATGCCCAGATCGCGGCCGACTACGCACTCACCCAGTATGCACTGCGCCGCGTGCTCGACGCAGACGATCCCGACATCGACAGAGCAAGCTGGAAAACTCTCCCCGCAACGGTGGTGGCCTCGACTCCAGAGACTGCCGAGAAGACCCTCGACTTCCTCAACACCAGCTATGGCTCAGTCACTAACTACCTCATCGAACTTGGTCTCAAACCCGACCTTCTCGCCAGGTTTCATGAGACCTTCACGATGCCACCAGCTTGAGCTCACGCACCAGCGAGTCAGCCGGTCAACCTCGGCCGCCAAACGCAACGCAACATCGCAGTACAAGGGTTTCGGCGCAGTACAAGGGCTCCGGTCCTGCAAGAACGATTCGAACTAACGCCACCAGTCTCCCCTCATCCGCTGGTGGAGAACATGGCCAGCGACGCAGCCTTGCAATCACCGAATAGGCGTGGCGACCGGCGTGGCGAAGCGTCGCAGTTGCCCGGCGACCGGCCTCTGCTGCCAAAGCCCTGGGCTACTCCTGTTGACGAAGCTCCTCTTGTCGTGCAACAACTCGATCGAGCATCGCCCCTAGCGAGTCCAATTCCCCCACATTGAGTCGGTTGGTCAACATCTGTGTTAAAACCTCATCATGGGTCGGAACCGACTCCTTGAGCTTTTCTCTGCCTAACTCCGTGAGCACCGCAAAGGTTCCTCGGCGGTCAGTAGGACAGCTACGGCGCAAAACCCAACCCTGAGCGACGAGGGAATCCACTCTTCGCGAAAGCGCACTGCGCGACAACAAGGCGAGTTGTGCAAGTTCAGAGAGACGCAGCTCTCCACCTACAGCGGCCTGCAGATGCAACATGACCTCAAAGTCTGCAAAACTCAACCCATGGCGTTCATTGAGTTCAAGATCGAGCTGCCACAACAGTCGGGCATGGGTGCCAAGCAGCGACCTGAAAGCTTTCAGGGTCACTGCGTGGACTGATGAATTCGCACACTCTCGCATAAATGGTTGCACCCGCAATTATTTCGTCTACAATTGAACTGACAGTCTAACCGACAAGCGAAAGGAAGAAGACATGGCAACTACGTCAGCAAAGGATCTTGGGATCGAGCCAGGGGTGTGGAACCTCGACGCCGCCCATTCGAGCGTAGAGTTCACCGTTCGACATCTCATGGTCTCAAAGGTTCGTGGCCATTTTGAGAAGTTCACCGCGAGTGTCACCATTGATGAGGATGTCACCAAGAGTTCCGTCACCGCTTCGATCGAAGCCGGCTCCATCACGACCCGCGACGAGGCGCGTGATAACCACCTTCGAAGCGCTGACTTCTTCGAGTCCGACAAGTACCCAACCATAGAATTCGCCTCCACCGCAATCCGACCAAACGGGGACGACTGGAAGCTGCTTGGGAACCTCACCATCCGAGGGGTCACCAAGCCCATTGAACTTGACCTCGAGTTCAATGGAACACAAGCCGACCCCTACGGCGGTGTCCGCACTGGCTTTAGTGCTACCGGCGAACTCTCCCGGAAAGACTTTGGTATCGAGTGGAACGCGGCAGTAGACGGTGGTGGTGTCGTCGTTGGAGACAAGATAACCATCAATCTAGAGGCCGAACTCGTCAAGGCCTAATCGCCAACGACGAGCACCACTGATTGAAAACGTACTGCACCCCGCCGATACCGGCGGGGTGTTTTGCATGCACTAGCGTCGTCTTTGCCTCCTCGCGCAACCTTCGTAAATCCAAGCAGCCAAATGACGAAGGTCTGTACGGACCCATCTCCCGCACGGTAGCTAAGATCAAGCGACGCCAAAGAGGAGCACAGGTTCGATTACCGCGATTGTCCTCAGGCGGCCCGCCAATGAATCTCTGTCGCACCGTCGACCGATCGCTGCAGGGAGCCAGATTCGATGCCTCTACAACCTGGGCACCACCACGCTGGCACCTGATCTACCGGTTGCCGCGTTCAAAGAACCCAAGGTGGCATCGTCATGCGCCAGGCTCGGAAAGCCAAACCCGTCTACGACCTCAACCAAACCTGCCTGCGACGCCCTCTTGTTACCTGGGCGCTTACTTCTTGGCAGGCTGATAGTAGGGATTGTTACCAGCGGCATGGTTGGTGACATCAACGACGTCGATAATCTCTGGAACCGCATCCTGAATCGCCGTGGCGATACCTTGTGACAGGGTCATGGCCGCCAAGCCACAACCTTGGCAACCTCCGCCCATCAACACATAGGCACGCTCTTCAACGACCCCCACCAGCTCGGCATAACCACCATGGGCGGCAATCGCTGGATTCACCTGTTCCTCAAGGATGGCGTTGACCCGCAAGGCGAGATCATTGGCGAGCGCGTCCGGACCCAGGTCAGGAAGGTCGGTGGCCTCAGGGGTTGGTGTGTTAGGGTTCGTGATTGCCAGCTCGCCATCGCTACCGACCTCCATGGTTGCTCCTGCGAGTCGTGAGATAGAGTCCCGGGGAATGACCACATTGAGCTCACCAAAACGCAGCTGCAAATCTTCAGGATCAACCTGGGCTAACTCCTGGAAATACACATCGTACATGAACGACGTTCCGTCATTACCAGCGACCTCGACCCAAAGTGCGAGTGTCTCAGACGAGCCCTCGTCGGCCAACGCCTCCAACACCACTCCTACCGCCGCATCTGTTACCCGAAAATCGCTCATCGCTCCCATTCCTCACTTCTTTGAAGTGGTCTCTCCACGACGAAACAGCCAAACACATGAGCGCCGACCCGTCGCGTTGAACGCAATCACTATCGTTCGTAGTACCATTCTAGACACATGCAACACATCGTCCTCGTCGTGCCAGCCGAGAGCTATCGTGCAGATGCCTTTTTACAGGCGGGGGCGCGCACCACACAACGGCTTACCTTGCTCACTGACGCAAGTCTGCCCCTGGGAGATGCAAGTCTTCATGTAAGCACGATGCCACCAGACGCTCAGGAGTTAGCATTACTCGTCGACCGACTCTTCGACCTCGCACCGACGCTCATTATTGGCATCGATGAACCCTCCACCCGCCTCGCTGCGGTCCTCAGTGATCGACTCGGCCTCACCGTCCACCGAGCTCAAGCCGTCGAGCGTGCCGTCGACAAGCTCACCTTACGGAGAGCTCTCGACGAAGCTGAACTCAGCCAACCCAAGCACATCGTGACGACGCTGGAGGCACTTTCGCAGCTCGATACCAAGGCAATCGATGACCTCGTCGCAGATCTCGGGGAACGCTTCATCGCAAAGCCCCCAAGGGAAACAGCATCACGCGGTGTCATCCGGGTCAACAGCGCAACGCTTAACCAGGATCTGGAGATCCTCAATGAGGTCATCGATCCGAGTACGCCGCTGCTCCTCGAAAGCTACGTCGAAGGGCCCGAGTTCGCCGTCGAAGGTATCCTCAACGGTGAGGATCTCGAGGTCCTCATGATCTTTGCCAAACCCGACATCGGCGAAGGCCCCTACTTCTGGGAGTCGACCTACCTGGGACCAGCCAAGCTCACGCCGGCCCAACAGCGCGAACTCACGAGCGCTGTGGAGCGCGGCGCTCGTGCCCTCGGGCTGGCGGACACTCCTGTCCACGCTGAATTGCGTCTCGCCAAGGGGCGTGCAACCATTCTCGAACTCGCCCCTCGATCGATCGGCGGCCGTTGCTCCGCGGCGATTCGCTTCGGCGACGGTCAGCGCCTTGAGGACATCATTTTGCGGCGCGCTCTTGGGGATACGAGCCCCATCAAACGTCGCAACCGGTCGGTAGGCATCTACATGATACCTACACCAACGAGGGGTATATTTCGCGAGGTCATCGGTCTGGATACAGCGCTCGCAACCAGCGGTGTCACAGGCCTCGAGATCACCGTCAACCCAGGGACCAAGGTCTATCCACCGCCGTTGACCGATCGCTACCTCGGCTTTATTTTCGCAGAAGGGCTGAGCCATGCGAGCGTGCAACATGCCCTTTCCGAGGCGAGCGCGCAACTCAAAATCGTGATTGACCCAACCCAGTAGACCCAGCCCAATAGCCCTGCCCCAGTAGACTGATCTCATGTCGGTACTCTTCATCTCCACGTACGAACTCGGCCACCAGCCACAGCTTGCCGCCGAGGTCGCCGCAGAGTTGGGTGAAGGGCGTCTTGAGGTTCTCGACATGTCGAAAGTACCGCTAACGGTCGCCGTGGAGGCCATCAGCCATGCCTCACGCGTGATCCTCACCGCACCAATGCTCACCGGCGCACTCGTCGCCAGAGATCTCCTTGCCTCCCTCGAACCCGATCAGCCAGAACGCCAACTGATCGTCGTTGGGCTCTATGCGACGGTGTTGAGAGAGTCGCTCCAGCATCCACCGATGGCCCTCTGGCTGGACCGGGCGACCGCCGCCGAGCTCGCTACGCTAGTGCAATCCGCTTCCGGCGATGCCCATGCTCAAATCGCAGCCCAATCCGCTAAGGCGACCAATCGGCGAACCTATCGTGTCAATCGAACACCGCTCATGCCACTCGATAGCTATCGCAGTGTCAGTATCGCCGGTCACGACCTTGTGACCGGCTATCTTGAGACCTCGGTTGGCTGTCGACACCGGTGTCTTCACTGCCCGGTGGCTGCCACCTGGAACGGAAGAATTGCCATCAACGATGCGGAGGCGGTCATCACGGATGGCCTCGCGCAGATCGAAGCTGGGGCACAGCATCTCAGCTTTGGTGATCCGGACTTTTTGAACGCCCCCAAGCACTCCTTGAAGGTGCTCGCCACCTTGGCCGAGAAGGCACCATGGGTCACCTTCGACATCACCACCAAAATCGCTGAAATCCTACGCCACCGCGACCTCATCCCAACGTTGGCAGCGAGTCACGTCAACTTTGTCATCTCCGCCGTAGAGAGCCTGAACGATGACGTTCTCAGCCACCTGGACAAGGGCCACACTGGCGCCGATGTGCCAGTGGCGAGAGATCTCCTCTATGCCAACGGCATCGCTCTGCATCCGACCTTTGTGCCATTTACCCCCTGGACCACGATGCGTGACCTCGTTGACATCGTTGACTTCATCGTCGATTCTGACTTGGTTGAGGTGGTTGAACCGATCCAGTACTCGATCGAACTGCTCACGCCAACCAACTCCCTACTGCCAGTCAATGACACGGATTTTGGTCCCTACGACGCCCGAGTCATGGGTTACACCGTCCGCTACCACGATGAGCGCCTACCCTATCTGCGTGATCGACTGTACCAGCTTGCCGCTCAAGCCGGTGAGGATAGCTTTGGCACAACGTTCACTCAAATCTACGCTGCCACCTATGAGGCCAATGGATTGCCCACGCCGAGCGCACCAACCCCACGAGTACGTGCACCAAGCACCGCCATCATGAGCGAACCTTGGTTCTGCTGTGCCGCCCCCGCGCAGCCACGGTAGCCGATGCCAAACCCAGAACAACTCCTTGAGGGTCTGAGCACCGAGCAACGCGAGGCGGTCATGGCTGCTGCGCCGGCGCTCATCGTTGCTGGTGCCGGCTCAGGCAAGACTCGTGTGATCACCCACAGAATCGCCTACCAGATCGCCACGCAAGCGAACCGCAGCTCTCAGACGGTAGCGATCAGCTTTACGAGGGCCGCCGCATGGGAGATCGCACGTCGTCTCTATCGACTCCTCGACGGGCCACCACCAGCCTGTGGCACCTTTCATTCCCATGCCCTTGGGTTGGTTCGTGAGGGTTCAGCGATGCTGGGCAGGCCGCTACCGCATCTCATCGGTGACACAACGACACTCCTGACCGACCTCGGGTTGCGACTCTCCGAGGCTCGCCGTCGTAGCGTCATGTCTGAGATCGACCGTCTTCGCGCGCTCGGCCATGACGCCGAGAGTCTCGAGGCCAACCCAACCCTCATCGAAGTGCCGAACCCTGATGAACTCATCGCTGTCTTCATGGCTCTCGAACGCGCCAAGGCGCGACAGCGCCTCATGGACCTTACCGACGTCCTACGTATCGCCACCGAACTCGTCGCACGCGATGACGGGGTCGGACAAGCCCTCCGCCTCCAGGCTCGCTGGGTCTACATCGATGAGTTCCAAGACGTCAACCCCCTCCAGCTTCGCCTCATTGAGAGATGGATGGGCAATAACCTCTCAGGACTCACCGTCGTCGGAGATCCGAACCAAGCGATCTATGGCTGGAACGGATCGGATCCGGCACTGATGGCGCAGCTTCCGAGCCGCATCCCAGCACTCACCCACCTCACCCTCTCCACCAACTATCGCAGCACCGCCGCACTTGTCGCAGCAGCCTCCCCTGTCGCCAGTGACGATCGGCGAATCAGCATGCTGGCTCACCGTCAGGGGGGTCAGCTCCCCAGCCTTATCGGGACAGACTCGGTGGCCGCGGAGGGGTTACGTGCCGCCAGGGCGGTGGTGGAGCTGGCCCATCGCGGCATCCCCTACTCCTCAATGGCCATCCTCGCGCGAACCATTCGCCAACTATCCCCCATCGAGGAGGCCTTTCGCCGTTTCGATATCCCCCACAGTGTCCTCGGACTGACCCCACTTGCCTCAGCCCCAGAGGTGATCGCACTGATGCGAAGCGCGCGCACCGAACGCCTCCAGATCACAGAGATCTGTGACACGGTTGAAGAGGCGCTCCTCTCCTCAACACCGACTCGTACCCCCAACCTACGCATACTCCTTGAAGTGGCCAACGAGCTCCGAAGGCAGGACCCCAGGTCAGATTATCTTGCCCTCGAAGAGCTGCTGCGCGGACTCCAGATCAAGGGAGTCGATGCAGTGAGCATCACCACCTTCCATCGCGCCAAGGGGCTCCAATGGCACCATGTACACCTGATTGGCATCGGCGAGAAGAGTTATCCTTCCCGCCACGGGCTCTCTTCGAACGCACTCGCTGAAGAGCGACGGCTCCTCTATGTGGCGATGACGAGAGCGACCGACTCGCTCACCATCAGTTGGTCAAAACCCAGTCGCGGACCGTCGACCCTACTCGCCCACCTCGACACCAAGCAGGTTGAGCCCCAGACACAGATCTCCCACTCGCAGGCCCAACCCTCCATCGCAACCCGATTGGATCGTTGGCGCGTCACCGTCGCCAAGGAGCGTCAGTTGTCCTCCTATCTCGTCCTCTCAGACGCCGACGTTCGCAGACTCGCTCGCCTACGCCCCTCCGACAGGGAATCGGTCGCCGCCCTCGTGAGTACCCCGCTCCTGAGGGAGTCGCCCGAACTCATCGATCGTCTGTGGGGAGAGTTCCTTCGGATCCGCTAGTCGTGATCCTCGAACTCCACCACCAGCGGTGCGTGGTCCGATGGTTTGGTCGCAGCGCGCGCTACTCGATCGACCGCCACGGAACGCACTCTCTGCTCCAGTGACTCCGATGCCAGAACCAGATCAATACGCATACCCATGCCACGCCGAAAAGCCCCTTGGCGATAGTCCCACCACGTGAAGCTGGGTTCATCGGAGGGGTGAATCGCCCCGCAATCGACCAACCCAAGATCGAGCAGCCGTTGTAGGGCCATGCGTTCGGGTTCACTCACGTGAGTGGCGCCCTCGAGAGCGGCTGGGTCATAGACATCTGCATCGGTGGGGGCGATGTTGAAATCCCCCGCAATGATCACTGGACCCCGCTGCAGCTCCTCCGCCACACGTTGGCGAAGCAACTCGAGCCACTCCAACTTGTAGACATAGTGGGGGTCATCGAGGGAGCGACCATTGGGAACATAGACCGAGAATACTCTGATACCCCCGACGATTCCGGCGATACAGCGCGCCTCTTCAGCGTCGTCAACGATCCCGAGGCCAAGCTGCTCGACTGGTTCACGGGTAACCAGCGCAACCCCATTCCAAGCCGAAACTCCCCAGTGGGCAACGTGGTAGTCGACCTCTGCGAAGAGATCCTCCGGAAACTCCGCGTCCTTGACCTTGGTCTCTTGCAGGCAAAGGATGTCCGGTTGCTGTGCGAGGAGCCACTGAGCAACCAACTCGCGTCGAGCTCGGAGTGAATTAACGTTCCAGGTTGCGAACCGCATCTTAGGATCCAGCAGGGGCGATAATAAAGAACAGGCCCACCTCCGCACAGAGTTCACCGTCCACCGTGGCGCGACCTTGGCCTTTACCAGCGCGTGCCGACAGGCTCGTCATCTCAATCGTCAGCTCAAGCAGGTCGCCGGGCCGCACCACTCTCCGAAATCGGGCGCGATCGATACCCCCAAAGAGAGGCAGCGATCCTGCATAGCGCTCATCACTGAGCACCACGGCGGCACCAAGCTGAGCAATCGCCTCCACCTGGTACACGCCAGGCAAGACGGGATTACCTGGGAAATGGCCCGCGAGCACCGCGAGGTCATCGGGGATACGGTAGATGCCACGACCCGAGGAACCGGGATCGAGATCGGTGATCTGATCAACAAGTAAGAACGGCGGGCGGTGCGGGATGAACTCCCGAGGATCATAGGACTTCATAACTGATCTTTACCTCTCCCCCCGCCATCACTATCGGTCGTCGCACCTGATCGAGAGGGTTCTGCCTCTACTCAATCGAACGTCCTCACCATGGCACCGAAACTATCGCCAAGACACCCTAGTGGCAACGGCTGTGCTCCCACTCGTCCGCGAGGAAGCCGCAGACGAAGTGAACGGCCTAACGGCGCAGGCGCCGGAGCACAAGCATTGCATGATCACACGCATTGCATGATCACACGTCAACCACCGAAGTGAGTGGGCCAGTTCTTGCGCTGGGTATCCGCGCTAAGTCTTAGCTCACCAGCTGGATATGCTCGCGTACGACTGCCACGAGTTCATCATCGATGGTGGTAATTCCATGGGCCTCAGCCACATGATCGGCGATCAGGGACATCAACTCTCCTTCGTCACTTACCTGCATCGTCCAGTTGCAACCCGCCACTACATCTCCACATGCGAACCGTTTCATCGCGTCGACATCCTCCATCTTGGGAACCAAAAAACCTCGGTCGAGGTCTACCAAAGCTTCGGTACACTTGCCGATTCCCTTAATCGTTTTTCGGCGAAGACACCACGGCGCTCACCAACCAACCAGCCCCATCGTGCCGACAGTAGAGCGTCTTTGATCCATCACCCAACGCGAGCGGAGCGCTAAGAGAGCACAGCCAACCTCGGCACATGAGAGCTCCACGAGGCCCCGCCATACCTAGTGAGGTTGGGATCGTAGCCAAACTGAATTGTCTCAAAGACCAATCGTCCTATGCACGTGGTGTCGCAACCCATGGCTTACAGCAGCAACACCACGTAGCACTACAACGAGGATCGGCCCGACACTAGTTGCAAACGAACACCGTTTGCATACTTGGCGTTAGGCTCCTACATGATGATCCACTGACAGCGGAGAACGATAGCGATTACGAACAACAACGAACCACCAGGATGGCCCCAGATCGTGCTCATTGGCTTCATGGGCGCTGGTAAGAGCACGTTGGGTCGCCTGCTCGCAGACCATCTGGGGACCGCCTTCTACGACAGCGATGCGCTGATCGAAGAGGCGACTAGTCAAAGCATCGCCACCCTCTTTACCACGATGGGGGAACCCAAGTTTCGTGAACTCGAACACCAAGTGATCGCGACCGTGGCTGCCCAGCGCTCCACCGTACTCGCACTGGGAGGGGGTGCGATCATGCATGGCAACACCCAGGACCTTCTCAGGTCAACCTTTGTGGTCTACCTTGAGATCGGTGCAACGACCGCCATCAAACGTATCGGAGCCACCGCCGATCGCCCGCTCGCTCGTGGCGGAGATCTCCAAACCCTACTCGAGACACGGATCGCCACCTATCGGTCGACGGCCTCGCTGACGCTTGATGAACAAGAAGGCGAGTCACCAGCGAACACTCTGGCTCGACTCATCGCTCTCCTCCCCGAGTTCTACCAAGCCCACCTAGCATAACGCACTCCGAGGCCTGAGCGACGCAGATTAGCAGGCACCTTCCATCGCCGAACCTCCCGCCGAGAAGACATCAGCAAGGAAGCTAATAATCCGCTCCATTCGGATGATGCCAACGGGCTCGCGCTGCTCGCCAACGCACACGATGGGATCGAATCGGGTTGCCACCGGACGATTCATCGCCCGAACCGCCACCTCTCGTATCCCCTCCTCTGGGTGGGCTACCATTGGAACGGCCAACACACGCCACCCGCTCAGCTCAGGAACGAGCACGCGAGCAAGCTCAAGATTGCGCCCGACGACACAGATTGCGATCCTCGCACCCGGATCACTAGCAGGGATGGCACTCGTTGTCATGTCCACCGGCGAGGTCGCGCTGGTCTCGACGAGCGTCTCCGTCTTGACCAGAACAGGATCCATCAGCATCGAGAGACAATCAACCCGGGAGCGGCGTGAGTCGTGGTAGGAGCGCAACCATTCCGCGAGGTCGGCTCGCAAGGGCTCTGGCTGCAGTGTTGGGCGACCGATCACCCATCCCTGCACCAATGGCACACCGATCTGTACCACGCGGGCCAACTCCGCTTGGGTCTCAACCCCCTCGGCCAGCAACCAGCCGTCGAGCCGTCCCACAAAATCGCCGAAGGAGGCACACATGAGCGCTTTGACCTCATCGGTATCGATACCGTTCACCAGTTCCCGGTCGAGCTTGACAATATCTGGACGGACCTGCGTGATCATCTGCAGGCCGGCATACCCCGATCCCGCATCATCCATCGCTATGAGCGCACCACGTGCACGCAACCAGGTCAGCGAGTCACGCAGTGCGTCCACATCGAGCACACGGACGTGTTCGGTGAGCTCAACGACGATACCGCTGAGATCCCGATCGAACACCCTCCGCAGGATCGGTTGACCGAGCAGATGTGGGCTAACGTTCACCGTGACAAAGCAGTCGCGAGGCACACGACGACGCTCCTTGAAGGCCCGCGCAAGAATCAGGGCCTCTAATTCGGCGCCGAGCCCGATCGCATCTGCCTCGAGGAAGATCTGATCGGGTGTGATCGTTGCGGGAACGTCAAACCGGGTGAGCATCTCGTAACCCACAACTCTCGGCCCAAAAACATTGGCGATCGATTGGAACCGCATCTCAAAGGAGCGCTGGCCGCTCAAAATTGTGCGGACATACTCGCGCAATTGAAGAACATCCTGTCGCGTGGTTTCGATGCTCTGAACGGTATCCGTACCTTCGATCACACCAAAACGTGGTCTTCCATTACCCATTCCTAGAACTTCGACGTATGGCGTCAAATACTTGACACGTGCCAGGAGCAATCCCAATGAGATCGGAGGTAGACCCAACCGCACCCCCTCGAACCTTGGCCAATTCTCGTCGCCTCACGCCACCGGTCGCAGCTGCAGCGAGTTTTCATCGACCGGCAAAGATGACTAGACTTACAAGGCGTGGCAGATACCTTTGAAACTGACTTTGGACCCAATGACTGGCTTGTCGAGGAGATGCTCGACCATTACCGTGACAACCCTGAATCGGTGCCACCAAGTTGGCAACAATACTTTCAGAGCCGAAACATCGCACCAAGGTTCGCCAACTCGACCGTGACCGATGCTGTTGCCACCGAGGGCCACAACGGCCACGCAGCTGCCGCCAACCACACCAGCCCTACCGAGGCCACATCGGAAACCACCACCACCACCGTAGCGTTTGACGACACCGCCACGAGCCCAGCCGCCACGAGCCCAGCCGCCACGAGCCCAGCCGCCACGAGCCCAGCCGCTACGAGCCCAGCAGGGCCAGTACGCTCGATGCAACCAACGACAAATGGCAACCTCCGCACCTCTTCGCCGACGGATAACACCGCAGCAACGCGGGCCGCAGCTACCCCGGCTCCGTCGTCCGTGGACAAGCCAGTCTCTCCGGAGAGTGTCGACGACGCCACCTTGAGTCCACTCCGCGGAGCCGCCCTCGCCCTCGCGCGCAACATGGATCAATCGCTCACCCTGCCGACTGCAACGAGTGTGCGTGTAGTACCCGCGAAGGCACTCGAAATCAACCGGTCCATCATCAACAACCAACTCAGTCGCGAGGGTCGTACGAAGGTCAGCTTTGGCCACCTGATCACCTGGGCCATCATCAAGTCGCTCGCCAAACACCCCAGGATGAACGCGAGCTTCGTACCCGCAACCGATGGGACCGCGGCCTCGATCCGGACCTTCGAACATGTCAATCTCGGCGTCGCAGTCGATATCGTTCGGCGTGATGGACAGCGAACGCTGATGGTGCCAGTCTTGAAGAACATCGAATCCAAGACCTTCGTTGAGTTCCTCAGCGCCTACGATCAGTTGATCGCCAAGGTCCGCGAGAACCGAGCCACGGTCGACGATTTCCAGGGAGCATCCGTTAGCATCACCAATCCCGGGACGATCGGAACTGAACACTCGATCCCACGATTGATGAATGGGCAGGGTGTCATCATCGGCGTTGGTGCCATTGGCTATCCGGTCGAGTTCGGCGCCGCTGATCCCCGTACCTTGGGCGAGCTTGGAATCTCGAAGACCGTTACCCTCACCTCAACCTACGATCATCGCATCATTCAAGGGGCTGAGTCTGGTCAGTTCCTGGCCGACGTCGCCGCACTCCTTGAGGGTAAGGAGCACTTCTATCAGGACATCTTCTCCTCTCTCGATGTCGCCTATCCACCAGCAGTCTGGTCTCCAGACCATGGATCTCTGACTGGAGACGCATCGGAGCGCGCGGAAAAGCAGATCCATGTGCAGACCCTGATCAACAACTACCGCGTACGCGGTCACCTCCTGGCTCACCTAGATCCACTCAATCTCGTCAAGCCAACGATGAGTCCAGAGTTAGACCCAGAGACCTACGGACTCACCCTCTGGGATCTCAGCCGCGCATTTCTCACCGATGGTCTCGCCGGAACAACCGAGTCAAGCCTTGCAGAGATCCTGCAGCTCCTTCGTGATAGCTACTGTGGCACAATCGGCTACGAGTACATGCATATCCAGAACCCCGAAGAGAAGCATTGGATTCAAAACCGCGTCGAAGGAGTTCGTCCGAACCTCTCCAAGGAGGACCAGCTCCGCATCCTCACCACCCTCAACGATGCCGAGGCGTTTGAGAAGTTCCTCTCTACTCGCTACATTGGACAAAAGCGCTTCGGCCTCGAGGGTGCGGAAAGTGCCATCGTCTTTCTCACTGAGGTCCTCAATCAGGGAGTACGTGCCTCAATCACCTCTGCCATACTGGGCATGGCCCACCGTGGTCGGTTGAACGTCCTGGCGAACATCGTTGGCAAGTCCTATCGCATGATCTTTGAAGAGTTCGAGGGCAACCTGGACCCAACATCGGTCCAGGGATCCGGCGACGTCAAGTATCACAAGGGTTTCGAGGGCACCTACTACACCCCCGACGGCACCGCAGTACCCATCACACTCGCCTCGAATCCCTCGCACCTTGAAGCCGTTGACGGCGTCGTCGAGGGAATGGTGCGTGCCACCCAAGATCTTCGAGGTAATCTCTTCGAGTTCGCCGTCCTCGGGATTCTCGTGCATGGGGATGCCTCCTTTGCCGGGCAGGGAGTGGTTGCCGAGACGCTCAACCTTTCTCAGCTCCCCGGTTATCGAACGGGTGGCACCATTCACCTGGTCATCAATAACCAGGTAGGTTTCACGACCAACCCAAACGAAGCACGATCCTCCGTCTATGCCAGCGACATCGCCAAGATGATCCAGGCCCCGATCATCCACGTCAACGGCGACGACCCCGAAGCGGTGTTGAGAGCTGCCCAGATCGCCATGGACTATCGGGAAGCCTTCCACAAGGACATCGTCGTCGATATGGTCTGCTACCGACGCCATGGGCATAATGAGGGCGACGAGCCCAGCTACACCCAGCCGGTGATGTACCGGGTTATTGACACGCAACCCTCAGTGCGCAAGCTCTACCTTGAACGCCTCGTCCGCTCCAAGGCTATTACCGTGGAGGAGGGTGAACAGGCTCTCGATGCCTATCTCGCTCGACTGCAGCAGGCACTGGTAGAGACTCGAGAGGCGGCACCGCCCAAAGCTACCAACCTGCCGGCACCACCACCCCAAAACGTCGCAGTACAGACCGTCTCGACGGGGGTGATCAAGGAGCGTCTCGACTATGTCGTAGAGATCCTCAACCGTACCCCGGAAGGTTTCACGCTACACCCCAAACTGGCAAAGCAGTTCCAGGCCCGCGCGGAGCTCTATACCGAAGGTGAGGTCGACTGGGCTCTTGGTGAGGCCTTCGCATTCGCAACGATCATGCTCGATGGGCATGATGTGCGTCTCTCCGGCCAAGACTCGCGACGTGGGACCTTCTCGCACCGCCACGCTGCCCTCTATGACTACGAGACCGGTGCCACCTACCAACCTCTCGCCGCGATACGCGATGACACTGGCGCACCAACCGATGGGACCTCGCCTGGCCGCTTCATGATCTATGACTCCTCACTCTCCGAGTACGCAGCCATGGCATTTGAATACGGCTACTCCTTGATCCACCAGAAGGCGCTCACGATCTGGGAGGCACAGTTCGGCGACTTCGCCAACGGTGCCCAGATCGTGATCGACCAGTTCATCGCCGCTGCCCACGACAAGTGGAGACAGGAGTCGGGACTGACCCTGATGTTACCGCATGGGTACGAAGGGCAGGGCCCAGAACACTCCTCGGCCAGGCTTGAGCGTTTCCTCTCCCTGGCAGCGGGGCCGAATATGACCATCGCCAACCCGACCAACGCAGCGCAGCTATTCCACCTGTTGCGAGCCCAGGTCGAGCGAACCAACCAGCGACCGTTGATCATCCTCACGCCAAAGTCCTTGCTGCGAGCCAAGCAATCGCGCAGCCCAGTCGGGGCGTTCACTAGCGGATCCTTCCAACCGCTATTAGATGATCCGCATTGGGTCCAAGACCCCACTGGCCGCTTTGATGTTCGGCGCATCGTTCTCTGTTCGGGCAAGATCGGCTATGAAGCCCTCGCTCAGCGCGACCGCACTACCTCAGTCCCCACCGCCGTTGTGCGCGTGGAACAGCTCTACCCCTGGCCAGAGCGCGAGATCACCGAGTTGATCGAGAGCTACCCATCAGCGACCGAGCTCGTCTGGTTGCAGGAAGAACCAGAGAACATGGGCGCCTGGCCTTTTGCCCATGCGCGACTCCATCGCGCCGGTGCACACCGACTGACACTGGTCCACGTCTCCCGTGTTGCAACTGGATCACCAGCCACCGGATCAGCCGCGATGCACGCCCTCGAACAGAGTGACATCCTCGAGCGAGCCGTCTCCAAGCCGCTGAACTAGCAGGTCGACGGATGAACCCCGTCGGTGCTTAACCATCCTCAATTTTTAACTGCTGGCCCAAGACCTCAGCAAGAGCGTCGGGACTGGTCAGGTGAGCGCCGTGGCGCGAGTTGCGCACGCAATAGGTAGTGGCACATGTAGCTGTTGCGAGCCTGGCCAACCCCAACTGATGATGGCTGGAGGGACGCGAGGAGATTCCAGCAACCACGTCGGTCCGGATAGCATCAAGGTCAAAACGCACCGCTCCATCGACGAGTTGCCCCAGCTCCAGAATAAAGGCTGCTCCCTCGGCCCGTCGCAAAGCTTTGGTACGTTCTGGCAGGAGTTCCCAAGTCGCGTCGGAGATCATCCGTCGCAGGAATCTCTCGGCCACCGCCTGCGACCGTTCGGGAGGGACTCGGCCTAAGGCGGCGTCATGGGGATCGATGTCCCAGCCCTCTCCCCACCAAGCGCCTCCGGGAAGCGGAGACTCGAAGGTCGATACGCCAAGGAGGTTGGGGTGCCCTAACGATGCCAGCCACAGCGCGTAGGTCCCTCCGAGAGAGTGGCCAAAGACGAGCGCCGGCTTGTCATCGAGAATCCCAACAAGATCGGCCAAATGGTCCTCGGCCCCAGCCGGTGCCACAGCGATTGAATGTGCATAGCCCGCCCGATCCCAGATGAGTACCTCAATCGAGGGAAGCAATTTGGCGAGCGCACGAAAAGAGTTACCTCGATCCATCGCACCATGGACGGTAACCACCCGTGGAGCGGACGAGTTCTGATTCAGAATCTCTACGTGGATTGATCGTCTAGGGGGCATATCACCCATCCTATTGGATGGCCTGGGGATCCACCCAAGCATCAGGGATGCAGGTACCAACCAGGACCGCGCCTCGGTCAGGGGAATATGGCTAGAGTGATGGCATGTCGCCAGCAAGAATCTTTTACACCGATGACCAACCGACGCTCCTCGCAATGGCCGAGGAATATCCCTTTGGAGACCTGATCACCGTCGGACCTACGGGGCCAATGACCACCGCCCTGCCCCTACTCGTGATGCGCGAAGGAGAAGAGCTGGTGATCAAGGGTCACCTCACCCGCACCAACCCTCAGTGGCACCAATCACAGCCTGACTTTGAGGCGCTGGCCGTCTTTCGTGCCGAACATGGCTATGTTTCACCAAGATGGTATCGGAGCACGGCCACAAACCAACAGCACGTACCAACCTGGAACTACTCGCGGGTTGAGGCGACTGGCACGGTAGAGTTCTTCGACGATGCCCAAGAACTCCTGGCACTAGTTACCGCACTGACGGCGCGTTTTGAGCCTCCTGCCCCGACTGGTTGGAGCCCCGATCGGAGTCCGCAAGACTATATCCACAACCAGCTCAAGGCCATCGTTGGCTTCACTATCACGGTTAGCGCGCTGCGCGGCATTCGCAAACTCTCTCAAAATAGACCGATCGAAGATCGCGAGGCCGTCATCTCGTCGTTCAGTCAGCTCGGTCAAACTACCCTGGCTACCCGGATGCAGGAGCTCTTGAAGGATCAAGAACGCTAACGGGTCGCGGCGATGAGCCCCTTCATCGCCTCCTCAAGCTGGGTAGAGGAGAACGTAAATCCCGCAGCCTCGAGAACGTTGGGAGTGATCCGCTGGGAGACGAGGGCGAGTTCGCGCGCCATCTCCTTGCCGAGCACGAGTTCCAACGCAGGCGCGGGTACAGTAAAGATCGCCGGACGACCGAGAACTCCGGCGAGCACCTTGGTGAACTCCCGGTTGGTGACCGGGTTCGGAGCGACGAGGTTGACCGGCCCGCGCACCGTCTCGTGGTCGAGGCAGTACTGGATCGCTCGAACCTCATCGGTGAGCGTAATCCAGCTCATGTACTGCTCTCCAGTAGCGAGGCGGCCACCGAGCCCAAGCTTAAAGAGCGGCAAAAGACGTCCGAGCAGCCCACCCTTCGCATCGAGGACCAGCCCGGTCCGCAACAGCACCACCCGTTTGGCGATCGACTCCCCGAGGCGCGCCTCGGACTCCCAGTCAGCGACGACCTTAGCCAGAAAGCCTTTCCCGGGTTCGGACTCCTCTGTCAGCGTCGTGCTACCCCGGTCTCCATAGATGCCCGAAGCCGACGCGAAGAGCAACGTGGCGGGAGGTTGCTCAAGGGTCTTGAGCGCCTCCACGAGCGAGCGAGTCCCATAGACCCGCGACGCGTAGATGCGAGAGCGAACCTGTGCGTCCCAGCGATGCTCGCCAATTGACGCACCTGCCAGGTGGATCAGGGCATCATAACCCTCCAAGGCGCGCAGATCTCCCTCACCACCATCGGGGTCAAAGAAGGGAACAGAAGCTCCATCGTTAGGCTGCATCTGCTGCACGCTGGTGCCCCGTCGTTCGGAGGCGCCCTGTCGCTCGATCGCCGTCACCTCGTGGCCACTCTCGACGAGCGCGCTCGCAAGGGCTGACCCGATCAACCCGTGGCTTCCTGTGAGTCCAATCCGCATCGCGCACATCCTTCGTTATCGCATCTGTCTTCCTCTACAGCAGCACTGATCGACGAAACATTCCTCCGGCCCACCCATTGGCGGGCCGGAGCATTACAAGGACTCTCTCCTTAGCCCGCGATCGCGGTCGTCGCCTGCTGATGATTGACCGCAATCCGTCGCGGCTTCGCCGCCTCGTGAACGGGGATCGATACCGTCAGCACGCCATCGGCGTAATCGGCTACCACGCCCTGCGGATCCAGATCAGACCCGAGATACAACGACCGCTCCAACGAACCGCTAAAGCGCTCGGCCACGACCATCTGCTCGTGATCATCGTGCTTGATCTCGCGGTTGGCACGCACCGTTAACACATTGCGCTCCACCGTTACCTCGAGTCCCTGTGGGTCGATCCCGGGAAGATCGAACTGCACTACGTAGGTATCGTTGACTCGAAATGCATCGACCGGCATTGCCGCCCTGGCATCTCGTTGAACGAGCGACTGAAACATCCGATCGAACTCCCTGTAGGGATCAATACGCATAACCATCATGAACCTCCTTCATCAAGAGCAGCACCACTGCTCACTCCTATCAATGCCGACACCGCAGCATCTATTCCCAAGTATACCAGATTTCCTTAGTCATTCACACTCAAGTTTTACGATAGGCAACAGTTAGGTTTGTTGAGTCATGAAACAATCTTTGACATTACTGCGGGGGATGCCGCTGTAACCACGGTTGTTCCGCCTCGCCGATCGGCGTCGTCGGGGGCGCCGCCACGAATGGCCAGATCTCGCTCGCTATCGCGTGCCAGTTCGCCGTTGCCCCAAGATAGCCAAGCAGTGCATACAGTCCGAGGTTGATACGCTGGAGGACCACGAATGCGCGGGGGACATTCAAGTACTTAGCGACGGGATGGCTATGATCGAAGGTGTGTCGTAACAGAGCACTCGCGTAGGCGCTCGTCACCTCGAATACACGATCATCGGCGACGATGTCATAGAAATCCCGGAAAAAGTCGGCAATCGCATCTGGATCGAGATCGTCCTTGGTGACGAGGCCAACTGCATAGACGATTTTGGCAAAACGCGGCTTATCCCGGTCGAGCACCATCGCCTGAATCATCGACTCAAAGAGTTCAATCTCCGCTTGGGTGAACTCCTTGGTAAATCCGAAGTCCAAGAAGCCAATGCGACCGCCCTCGAGAAAGAGGTAGTTACCAGGGTGGGGATCACCATTGAAGAGTCGGAGCCGATAGAGGCTGCGAAAGACGAACCGAAAGAGCACCTCACCATAGGCATCCCGCACCGACTGCGGTTCGCTCAGTACCTCCTGAAACGACCTGCCATGCAGGTACTGGGTTACCAGCACATGAGGCGAGGAGAGCGCAAAGTTGACACGCGGAACGACGATGAAGGGATGGTCCTGATAGTAATCAGCAAAAGTCTGTGTCCGTCGTGCCTCGTTGGTGTAGTCCAACTCCTCCCCCAACCGCAGGACCAGTTCATCGGCCATCTCACTCGTCGCCATCGACGGAAAGAGCAACTTCAACGCACCCGCTACAAGTCCAGCGTTGTCAAGATCTGCGCCAATCAGCGCGGCGGCATCGGGAAACTGGACCTTGATCGCGATCTCCTCGCCAGAGCGTAGCCGACCGCGGTGTACCTGTCCGATCGAGGCGCTGGCGACGGGAACCGGATCGATCTCCTTGACGAGACGATAGAAGTCAGGAATCTCAGCAAGGATGGTCGCCTCCGCCAGGGTGAACTCCATCGTCGGCGCATCACGCTGGAAACTGGCCAGCGCTGCGCGGAGATCGGGCTCGACCTCAGCATCAAGATACCCCGCCATCTGGGCGAGCTTGGTCATCAGCCCGCGGGTGTTCGCAAACTGTGCCCGAACGTCCGTGGCGGTTGCTATGCGGGCGTTGCGAAGTGCAACCTCACGCCCCGACGCGGGTGTGAGCCGTACCCGTAGGCGGCGTAACGCGTTGCGCGTTGCCAATCCAAGAATCATCGAGGATGAACGATACAGACGACGTACGTTGAAACCCATACCCGTCAGCCTATGCCAGATCAAGAGCGCTGATTCCTCGTGCACCGGGCTTGGAGGAAGAACGAAGGTGACCTAGAATCCTTCCATGGCCTACCAGACGATCATCGAACCATTTCGCATCCACTCGGTCGAACCGATCCCGATGACAACCAGAGAACAACGCCAAGAGGCGATCCGTGTGGCCCACTACAACCTCTTCCAGCTGCCTGCGCGCAACGTAATGATTGACCTACTCACCGACTCAGGAACCGGCGCGATGAGTCGCGACCAATGGGCAGCGATCCAACACGGTGACGAGTCCTATGCCGGATCTCCATCATGGGAGATCTTCGAGAGTGCCGTGGGGGAACTCTTTGGCTTTCCCCACATCATCCCGACCCACCAGGGGCGTGCCGCCGAACGCATCCTCTTCTCGGTACTCGGTGGACCAAACAAAATCGTCCCGGCTAATACCCACTTCGATACCACTCGGGCCAACGTGGAATACACCGGCGCCCAAGCCGTGGATCTCCCCTGCCCCGAGGGACTCGACCCCGAACTTGAGGCACCCTTCAAGGGCAATATCAACCTCGCAGCGCTCGAAGCGCTGCTAACCAAACGGGCCGCTGACATCCCTGCGGTCATCTTGACCGTGACCAACAACTCTGGTGGCGGACAACCGGTCTCCATGGAGAATATCCGCGCCACCAGCACGCTGTGCCGGACCTTTGGGGTCCCTCTCTATTTAGATTCGTGCCGTTTCGCCGAAAACGCCTGGTTCATCCGGCTGCGTGAGCCGGGCTATGCCACCAAGTCCGTCACCGAGATCGTACGAGAGATGTACTCCTACGCTGACGGCATGACCATGAGCGCGAAGAAGGATCCGATGGCTAATATTGGAGGCTGGCTCGCCACCAACGACCCTGGCATCGCTGATCGGGCACGAACGATGCTCATCCTCACCGAAGGCTTCCCGACCTATGGCGGCCTTGCTGGCAGGGATTTAGAGGCCATCGCCCAGGGACTACGTGAAGCGGTATCCCACGACTATCTTCACTACCGCATCGCATCCACCGCTTACCTCGGCGATGCCTTGGAAGAGATGGACTTCCCTGTCGTGAGGCCAAGTGGCGGCCACGCGATCTATCTCGATGCCCGACGTCTGCTCCCTCATATCCCGGCTCTTGCGTATCCAGGACAAGCCCTGGCGATCGCGCTCTATGAACTCGGTGGAGTCCGTGGCTGCGAGATCGGCTCGGTCATGTTTGGGCGTGCTCCTGATGGCAGCGAGCACCCTAGCGCCCTTGAGCTGGTACGCCTCGCTATTCCGAGGCGCACCTATACCCAAAGCCACATCGACTATGTCGTAGAGGTGTGTGCCGAAGTGCTCAATATTGCCTCCAGCCTAAGGGGGTACCGCATCACCCAAGAGCCACCTGCACTCAGGCACTTCAGTGCCCAGTTTGCGCCGCTGGACTAACGCGAGCAACCCAACCATCCAGGCACGAAAGGACATGATGCTCGAAACCACCAATCTTCTTGGCTTTGATCTCGAAACCACCGGTCTCTCGCTTACCGACGATGAGCCGGTCTCCTATGCGCTCTCCTGGTGGAGCCCGGATGGCATCCGCGACGACTATAGCCTTGTGGCACCGACACGACCCATCGCACCGGAGGCCACCGCAAAGCACGGCATCTCAGATGAGCAGGCTGCGCGCGAGGGTCAGCCCCTAGCGGAGGCCCTGAGACATATCGGCAACGATCTCGTCAAAGCAGGTCGCCAAGGCTGGCTACTGATTGGAATGAACGTCTCCTTCGACCTAGGCATCATCGACGCCCAACTCCATCGGCACTTCGGGAAGGGGCTTTATAACGTCGGCTGGCAAGGCCCAGTGCTCGACATCTACGTCATCGACCGCGTCTTTAGTGCCCCCCGGCGCGGTTCACGACAGCTCGACGCCCTCTGCGAGTTCTATGGAGTTGAGCTCAACAACGCCCATAATGCCCTCGGTGATGCCCACGCCACCGTCGAGGTAGCGCGCCGTCAACTCGACGCCTACCCTCGCATCGTTGCGATGGATGGCCCAAGCCTCATGGCTCTCCAGGAGCGTGAACACATCAAATGGCTCCGCAACTTGAATGACTACCGTCGCGAGCACCAGGGTGAGCCCATCACCATCCCCAAGGGATGGCCCATCGACACCACCCTTCGATCATCATGAGCCGCCTGTCCACCGACTGGCGGGA
This sequence comes from Ferrimicrobium sp., assembly GCF_027364955.1. Taxonomy (NCBI): domain Bacteria; kingdom Bacillati; phylum Actinomycetota; class Acidimicrobiia; order Acidimicrobiales; family Acidimicrobiaceae; genus Ferrimicrobium; species Ferrimicrobium sp. The sequence continues at coordinate 134,003 of NZ_DAHXOI010000003.1, read as the reverse complement.
GGGTCGTTGGCTGCGAGGCCTGTGCGTCCTCATCGCCGTTACCATCATGGCGAGCGTCGTGACCATCTTCCACCAACAGACCATGGTCGTTCCCGAGGTCGGTGCCGTCTCGACCGGTCTGATCTTCTTCCGTATCGACGAATGGCGCCGGGGACCTATCCCCTTCTACCTCGTGATCTGCGGGGCAGCCTTTCTCGGTGTGGAGGTCGCTCGCTACCTCTCCCTGGATCTGATCGCTCAGATCGTCATCACCTTGGCTGTCATCCTTGGGGCCGTTTTGTTTTTCCGTGTCCCTGCCTATCCTGCGCTCTCAGCGGGTCTCCTTCCCGTCTATCTCCATCTCATCTCGCCCCTCTACGTCCTGGCAGTCATCATTTTCATGGGGCTACCAACACTCTTCGTCGTCATCACCGAGCGACCAGGCCTAGGTCCTTCATCGCCGATCCCCGTCAACCTCCGATCGACGATCATCATTGTCGGCTCCCTGGGCGTGATGGTGCTAACCGTCTGGATCGCGCGTTCTCCGCTAGCCGTCTTGCCACCTCTCTTTGTTGCAACCGTCGAAAATGCGAACGCCCCCAAGGCGCGAGCAGCCCGCCAACTCACCTGGACTGCGCTGGCGATCCTTGGGGCCATCGAGTTGACCATCCTCCTCTTTGTCAATCTCAACTCCAACTTCGTGGTGCTCATCACGCTGGCTTTTGCCCTCGTTGTCATCACAAAACTTGGGATCGAGAGTCCACCCATCCTCGCACTCGCGATCATCCCGCTTGTCTTTAGCCACGCCACCGACCTCCGCATCAGCTATCTGATCGTGATCGGCGTTGCGCTATCACAGATCGCCCCACCACTAGTCGCGAGCGCAACCGACGGGCTCTTGTCGCTCGTGCGCCCACATCACGGCATCGAGGATGCGTACGACGGCGCAGAGGCCAACTTCGACTGGGATAACGGTGCCTAGCTGGCCTTTTGTCATCCCGCCCTCTCCCTGCTACGAGGTGGGAACTCTCGCTTTCGCCGATCCACGCCTCACGAGGGACGTTGATGCTCGATAGTCGCGGCCTGCCCCAACACGTGCTTGTGATCGGGGGAGGATCCGAGATCGCACGTGCCCTGCTAGGACGACTAGGAGCCGTATCACTGCGCTCGGTCCTCCTCCTTGGACCACACCCTCAATCGATGGCACAGACCACTACCGAACTCCTTGCGGCCTACCCAGAGCTCGTTATCGAAACACAACACCTTGACCTTGCCGACACAGCGACCCTCGATCACCGCATCAGCGAAGCACTAGCGAGTATTCAATCCCTCGATGCCGTCATCATGGCCGCCGGTTGGCTTGGCATGCAGTCAGAGGACGAGCGGGATCCCGATCGGGTGGCCCACTCCATCACCGTGAACTTCACCGGACCAGCGACGGCATTGACCCATTGCGCCAATCAGCTACAGACGCAAGGGTACGGGCTCATCATCGTGCTATCATCGGTGGCGGGCGAACAGGTACGACGCTCAAATTACCTCTACGGCGCTGCCAAGGCAGGCCTTGACGGATTTGCTCTCGGTCTCGCTGATCGCCTCCACCCAGCGGTGCGGGTCTTGGTCGTCCGACCAGGGTTTGTCGGCACTGTGATGACCAACGGTCGGACAAGACCTCCGCTGAGTACCACACCGGGACGTGTGGCCGATGACATCGTCCGGGGCGTCACCCAACACGCAACCATCGTGTGGAGTCCCCGCATCCTGCGACCGATCATGATGATCTATCGCCACCTTCCGCGCGTCCTGGTCAGGCGTATCCCGTACTAGCAGAGGGATCGACGTGCAACACACTCGGGTCAGCTGACCGCCGTACCACCGATAATCGGCGCCCCATGACCTGTCGTCGTTGAACCGAGTGCGGGAGCGCTCGGGCCTCCGGCAAAACCGACCACCTGGCCATTCGAGAGGATGATACTATAGCCAGTACCGTTAGGGCCACGAATGATAGCCACCGCCAAAGGGTTAGCCTGTACCGAACCCGCCGAGGGTGCATCACCAAAGCCATAGGTCGCCCCATCGGCGGTCAACAAGGTGTACCCACCTCCGGTTGGCGAGGCGACGATACCGACGAACTTGGCTCGCACTGTCGTTGTCTGGCTCATATCTCCATAGTCATGGGCTGCCCCAAAGGAGAGGACGGTACCATTGGCCTCGAGGAGCCAGTACCCGTTGCCGTTCGGGGTTGAGGCGATGCCGACGACTGGCGCGGCGAGTGGATGAGCACCGGTGAGGCCGGTAAAACCCTTGGAGTAGGCCGATCCCTGATAGGTTGCATTACCAAAGTCAAAGACGCCACCATCGGCGGCGACCAACCAGTAGCCATCACCGTTCGTCGTCGAGGCGATGCCAACGATAGGAGCGTTCAAGGGACGCGAACCCGAGAGACCGGTGATGCCGTAGGTGTAGGTACTGCCATAGAAATGTGCATCGCCAAAGTCAAAGACGCCACCATCGGCTGCGACCAACCAGTAACCCTTCCCATCGGGAGTTGCGGCCACACCGACCACTGGAGCGTTCAAGGGACGCGAACCCGAGAGACCGGTGATGCCGTAGGTGTAGGTACTGCCGAGGTCAGTCGCCCCATCCTCGGCTGCAGTGCCACCGTCCGCGGAAGCGACGATAATGCCAGAGCTGGCGGTGTTGCCCTGGTTGATGACTGGCGGTGTTCCTGGGGATGGATCACCCAATATCGCGGCGGAGATCACTGGCGCCCCATGACCTGTCGTCGTTGGACCGAGTGCGGGAGCGCTCGGGCCCCCGGCAAAACCGACCACCTGGCCATTCGAGAGGATGATACTATAGCCAGTACCGTTAGGTGCCGTGACGATCGATACCGCCTTGACTGCCTGGTCACCCAAATTCAACGATCCATACGAGGAGGCGTCCCCAAAACCATAGACGGCACCGTTGGCCCCGAGCAGCCAATACCCTTGACCATCCGCTGTTGAAGCGATGCCGACGATGTTGGCTGGCTGGCCCAGTTGGCCATAGTTGCCCGCATCCCCAAAGGAGAGGACGGTACCATTGGCCTCGAGGAGCCAGTACCCGTTGCCGTTCGGGGTTGAGGCGATGCCGACGACTGGCGCGGCGAGTGGATGAGCACCGGTGAGGCCGGTAAAACCCTTGGAGTAGGCCGATCCCTGATAGGTTGCATTACCAAAGTCAAAGACGCCACCATCGGCGGCGACCAACCAGTAGCCATCACCGTTCGTCGTCGAGGCGATGCCAACGATAGGAGCGTTCAAGGGACGCGAACCCGAGAGACCGGTGATGCCGTAGGTGTAGGTACTGCCATAGAAATGTGCATCGCCAAAGTCAAAGACGCCACCATCGGCTGCGACCAACCAGTAACCCTTCCCATCGGGAGTTGCGGCCACACCGACCACTGGAGCGTTCAAGGGACGCGAACCCGAGAGACCGGTGATGCCGTAGGTGTAGGTACTGCCGAGGTCAGTCGCCCCATCCTCGGCTGCAGTGCCACCGTCCGCGGAAGCGACGATAATGCCAGAGCTGGCGGTCGACCCCGAGGGTTGAGCGGGCGCAGTACTATTACCATCGTTGTTGATCGCAATCGGACCACTCACGCTAAACCAATCCGAGTCCAGACCGAGCATGGAGGCAAACTCTGCACCTGAGACAGTGGAAGAGCCACTGGAACCAACAACCTGGATCGACACGACGCGGCCGCCGTCAGTACCCTCACCCGTGCGTTGCAGGACATTCAAACCTTGCACGGTACCCACATTCGCGAAGGCCTGTTGGAGCGAGGAGAGTCCAACCGTCTGACTCCAAGGGTCCCATGGATCACAGATCGAGGCGTAACAGCCGGCATCATAAGGATCGGGAACAGCCGGAAAATCGCCTCCTGCGGTGTAGCCCCCGTCGGAGGCGGAGTACTGGGTAAAAGCAGGGGCACCAGAGGACTGCTCAAGGATTTGGCCTGCGGTGTCTGTCTGCGCTGCATCGATCAGTGCGCGAGCCTGACTGGTCTGCCCGGTGTTGAAACCTCCATAGACCTGGCAGTAGTCGGAGTCACAGATCTGGGCAAAACTATAGGAGTTGCCTACGGCAAGCGCATAGGTCCGTGCCTCCACCGCCTGTGCCTCGAGCGCCTGGAAACCCCAGGCCTGGCCCTGGGGACCAGCACTGCCAAGTGTCCCCCACACCACCGGCATCTCGTTCCCGATGACTCCTCGGACATAGGATTCGAGGCCAAGGGTGTTCGTCAAGACCTGCTGTCCTTGCCCGTTCTCAGTCACTCCGAGCGTACCTCGCACGTACTCAACAGTGCCGCCAGGCTGGCACCACCCGAGCGCTTGGCTCTGGGTCTCATTGACCATCGAACCTAATGGCTCCAGGTTGACTGGGCTTATCGTCAACGATCCGGTCGTGGAGGTCAGTGGTGTCCATGAGGTCGGGGTCGAACAGCCACTCGACCCCACCCCTTGACTGACCGAGATCGTACCACCGGTATCGGTTACCTGTACCGGGGTATTTGCAGCCACCGTAATGTTATTGACGACAAGACCCTCGGCATCTACCACCGTTGCCGGCTGTCCCGTCCCCTGGGTGAGCCAAACGGTGAGGAGTCGGTCATAGGTACTGGCCAGCGTAGCACCGCCATAAAAATGCGCAAGGATCTCCTGGTAGGTGAGATGACCTTGGCTGGCATAACCGGCTTCACCAAATTGACTCGCCCCATTACCTGATCCAACCCCATAGCCAGTAAAGGTCAGACTCGCGCTGCTGGCATAACTCGTCGCCGGGAAGAGCACCGCCGCCGGCACGATACCGACCAGTGCCCCAGCGGCAAGCATCGCACTCGTTCGTCCTGATGGCAGCACAAACGCTGATCGCTTCGAATGGAGCCCACGCCGCATCAGTCGCACCACGGCGATCTGCTCAACGCAGCTACTGTTCTCATGCCTTCAGTCATCGGAACACCCAGACCCCAACTTGACTCTGCCGACTCGCACCTATTCGCGAGGCCAGCCAACAATTCGTCAACCTCTCCACCATAGCAGCGAACGTGGGCTACACATTACTAAGGGTGAGATCACTCCCACAAATCAGAAGTGCTCAGTTCACGCCCTTAGCGGGTTGAGGCTAGCGCAACTAAGATCGACCGAACAAGGATAACGGGAGGTCACACGTGGAGGATCTGAGAGAGCGCCTTGAGCGCGAGATGGTCAAGCTGCGCCGTAGCGGCGTCATCCCTCCATCGCTGGAGGCCAGAATGGGTGAAGTCATGAACGAACTCAAGCCTCGACTGCGCTTTGACTCGATCAAGGATCGTCTCTTCAACCTTGAGGCGACCTCCTACATCGACACCGCCGTACCGACGAGTTCGCAAAAACCTGGCGTGACCTATCTCAAGCGGACCATTAAGGCGGGTATCGGTTGGTACCTCACCTACCTCACGCAACAGATCAACAACTTCACTTTCGAGACGGTAGGGCTCTTGAACGCCCTTGAGCTTCGCCTCTCAGAACAGGAGGAGCGTCTGGACCGGATCGCCCCCCACCTCTCGCTGGGCCACAGCTTCGGTCAGTTCCCAGCGAATTTCCTCACCCAAGAGACGGTCCTCGACCAACTAGCGCAGTGCTCGTTCGAGCGACCAATCCTGGTGGCCGCTGCCGACGAGGATCTGCTGCTCGCAACGCTCACGAGCAAAACTCCGGACCTCGCCTACGGCCAGATTGAGGACCCGGTACTCGCTGATCGAGCAGCGGCCGAGGGGCTCGATGTGAGAAACAGCTCTCTGCTCTGGCACCTCGAACACTGCGGCAAGGATTCGCTTGGTGGGGTTGTCCTGCGCGGCGTTGAACTCGAATGCTCACCCATCTGGTTCAAGCGTGCCGTACTCGCCGAGATAGAACGGGTACTCGCCCCCGGAGCACCTGGGCTCCTCATCCACCACGAACCCACGATCCTTGCCAGCTCGCGAGAACTCAACGCGATGGCGGCCCTTCGAGGAGGACCGATTACGACACCGGCCTGGGCTGTCCTCGCTCACGAGGCTGGCTTTCGCGCAACCACGCAGACGATCGACGTCGACACCCTCGTCACGAGGCTCGATCGGTGAGCGCCGTCTTTCAACTCATCCCCTCCTTTGCGAACTACGATGCGATCGGGACCCATACGCGCCAGCTCGATGCGTTGCTACGCGACTTCGGGTATGAGACGGCCATCTACGCCGACGAGTGTGACGAATCCCTCGCTGCCTACGCCTCACCTTTTGCTGAGTTACGCCATCGACCACCAAAGGGAGTCTGGTACCTCTACCAGGCCAGCACGAACTCCCGCATCGCTGATTGGCTCCGCGATCGACCAAGAGTCCTCGTGAACTATCACAATGTCACCCCCCACGCATTGGCCAAACCCTTCGAACCCGAGATTGCGCGCGTACTCTGGCAGGCGCGCCGCGAGATCGGTGGCCTCGCCCAAACGACCCAACGGGCCTTCACGGTCTCTCATTACAACGCGGTTGATCTTTTCGAACTCGGCTTTCTTCATCCCTTGGTGGCGCCTCCGCTGCTGGCGCTCCCCCAACACCGCCAAGCGATGGCGCATGAACCCGTCCGGACTCCATCCAACTGGCTCTTTGTCGGGCGCATCTTCCCCAACAAGCATCAACTCTTCCTGATCGAGGCCTTTGCCCTCTATCGTCAACTCTTTGAGCAGGAGGCGACACTCACCCTGGTCGGATCAACCGCCTCAGCGACCTATCTCGAGGCCATGAAAGCAAAGATCGCGCGCCACCACCTCGAGCACTCCGTTCGACTTCTCTCGGGACTGAGCCCAGCAGCGCTAGCGTCCGAGTACCGCCAAGCCAGCCTCTTTACCAGCGCCTCGCTCCACGAGGGCTTTGGCTTCCCCTTTATCGAGGCCTTTGCCCACCAGATCCCAGTACTCGCCCTCGCGACCTCTGCCGTGTCCGAGACGCTCTCCTCCGCCGGCTGGCTCCTCTCCAAGGAGGACCCTCTCTCCTACGCGGTCGCGGCGCACACCCTTGCCCACGACATCGGGCTCCGTGACCAGCTCATCGAGCGCGGGCTGTCGAGGCTACGCACCTTTGACCCGGCCACGCTGCGAATCCAGTACCAACGCCTCATCGAGCAACTGGTAGGTGCTCCATGACCATCCATCAGTTCGTCCCGGTGCTGCTCCCGCATGACGCCGTTGGCAACTGCGCCCGCGAACTGCAGCGTCGGCTCCTCCTCACGGATCCCAACAGCCACATCTATGTGGAGGATGTGCGGCGATCCGATCTCGATCATGCGACTCCGGTCAAGGAGATGCACCTGCGATCAGGGGATGTGTTGATCTATCACTACGCAAACTTCTCCGCGCTCGCCCCCTCGCTCCTTGCTCAGGGGCAAACCCTGCTCTACTATCACAACATCACGCCCGAGCAGTACTTCACCGCATGGGACCCTGACACCGCCATCGCACAGCGGCGTGCACGACAGCAGCTAGAGCGCCTCGTCCATCAGGCGATGGGCTGTCTCTCGGTGTCCGCCTTTAACGCCACGGAGCTCAGACACTACGGAACAGAGGCGGTCGCCACCGTTGGTCTCTTCGCCCATTACGATGACCTCAAAAATGAGGAGCCAACTGAGCGCCTCGGCCGGCTCCTTCGCAGTTGGGAACACCGGGACTCCCCAGAGGACTGGCTCTTTGTCGGGCGGTTAGTGCCCAACAAGGCCCAGGAGGACCTGCTCAGCTCCTTTGCCCTCTATCGAGAACTCACCGGGGAAGATAGTTCCCTCACACTCGTTGGGCGTCCTTTTCACCCGGACTACCTCCTCGGTCTTCGGCAGCGAGCCATCGACCTTCGTATCAGTCATCGGGTGCACTTCCTCACCGGTGGCCTGCGCGCCCGCTCCCTCGGGGATCACTACCGCGCCGCTCGCATCTTCGTCTCCGCCTCACTCCACGAGGGTTTTGGTGCACCCCTTCTGGAGGCGATGTCACTCGGCCTGCCCGTGGTCGCCGTCGACTCATCAGCCGTTCCAGAGACCGTTGGCGATGCCGGTTTCATCGTGCCTCCCCATGATCCGCTCGCAACGGCGACAGCTGCCAAACTCGCTGGCGAGGAACCCTTGCGTCGTGAGCTTCTCGATCGTGGCGCTCGGCGAGTCAAACGCTTCGACAACGACGCTGTCTGGGGCCGGATGACGGCGGCACTCCGCGAACTCACCGGCATCGAGGTGGCCTGATGCATCTCGTCTTTGTCACCCCACGCTATGGCCGCGACATCGTCGGCGGCGCCGAGATGGCGGTGCGCTCCTACGCGACCCGCATCGCTGGCCGTGGCCACCGCGTGGAGGTGATCACCTCGACCGCGACGACCTTAGTGTGGGACGATACACTGCGGGCCGAAACGGTCGTCGAGGACGGGGTGATTGTCCACCGTCTTCGGCCATGCCAGCCTCGCCTCGCAAACTTCTCCACCATCTACGCCAACGCACTCGCCACCGGACGACACCCGCACGCCGTCAGCGCTAACCAGTTCTTGGAGGACCAAGGCCCGCTCCTCGATGGGTTCGAAGCACTCCTCGATCGGCTCGACCCTGATCGGGTGATCAGCTATCCCCTCCTTTACTGGCCGAACCTCCAAGCTCTGCGTTGGAAACCCGCCCGATCCGTGCTCCACCCTGCCGCGCACCCAGAGCCGATCCTCTCGAGTTCAATCTATTCCGAACTCGTGCCCCGCGCACGTCGGATTGTCTTCCAAACACGCTCCGAACAGGATCTCCTCAATCGACTCTTTTTGATTGGCGCCTCTCGCCAGCTCGTGCTGCCCCTAGGACTCGATGAACCAACCCCCGACACCGGCCCCTCCCTATCGTTACCCGCAACGCCCTATCTTCTCGCACTTGGGCGTGTACAGGCCGACAAAGGCAGCCGGCTACTCACTGAGCTCTATCGCCAGACACAGCCCACGTTGCGACTCATCATGGCCGGCCCCCTCGTTGACCCCTTGCAGCCTACACCCAACGTCGAGGCGCTCGGCGTCGTCTCGAAGGCCCACCGTGACGCCTTGCTGGCCAACGCATCCGCCGTCGTCATCGCCTCACGCTATGAGTCCTTCTCCCTCGTCGCCATCGAGGCGATGGGGGCAGGCATCCCCCTCATCGTCAACGGCCATAACCCGGTTCTCCTGGAGCAGATCGAACACTCAGGTGGCGGGATTGCATTTCGCACGGCGCCTGAACTGCTCAGCGCTATCGAGCTCATTGCGACCGATAGAACCCTCGCACAGACGCTCGGCCAACATGGAAAACACTATGCCACCACGCACCTGGGCTGGGAGCCGATCATCGACCGCTACCTTGCCTTCCTCGCCTAGCGTGTGCCAAGAGCTGGCACGCCACCAGGAGCGTGCGCGCCTTTAGCCCAATACCGTTAACTTAGGGACCCGCCGCGATGACATAGATGAGATCCTTGACGGGCATCGAGGGTTGAGGCCAGTTGGAGTGGTTGGGATACTTGGTGGGATAGGGACTCATACGCTTTCGAACGACACGGGGATTGGAGCGCAAGCGTCGCTTTGGTAGTACCTGCTCAAGTATCTGACAGGTCGCACGCCTGAAGGCTTCAGCGAGGACCTCTGGGGGAAAAACCCGGACTCATGAGCGCGCTGGTGCGAGCCGTCCGGAGAGATCCAAGAAACGAGAGCGATAACGGGTCACCCCTAGAGGATGCAGAGACGTCATACATGAGCTCTCTGATGCCAACGTGCAGGGCTAACATCCCCCAGATCTCCTGGTAGACAAGCTCTGGGGACTGAGACCGGAGTACCCTTCGTGCCTCGAACTGATGAGTCTTTAGTTCATCAAAGGCCGATTCGATCTCCCAACGCTTTGCATAGAGTGCGGCCAGCTCATGAGCGGGTGCGATCTCGGGATCAGTGATCGAGCAAAAGAGCCGGTAGAACAGATCAGGGTCCTCACCTTCGGTGATGTGATACTCGATGACCCTCACCATCATTGGATGTCTCTTGGCCCTGTCCTTGTGGTGATAGACGTTGCCGAGGTAGGAACCATCCTCGAGTTCGGCGACTGTTTCAATACGATAGTTGACCTTTGCTCGCCACAAGACTTGGGCACCGGTGCTAGCTACTTGCTGCCAGAGATCATAGGAGAAGAACCCACGATCACCAAGGCAGAGCATCCCTGGTTTGAGCTGATCGATCACACCTTGGGCCAATACCTGCTCAGCAGTACTATAGGGACCAACGTCGGCCGCAAAGATCGTATGGGTACCACACTCTAGGAGACCGACGATTCTTGCCTTGGCATAGGCGGCCTCCCCAAGGGGAGTGGTGGGCTTTGAGAAATGAGCGAGGTTCTCGGCAGAATCAGCGACGCTCAGGCTCGTTCCATCGATCGCAACAAGGCGGAACCCCCGATAGAAGGCACCCGCATCGCCAGGTACTGCCAGAGGCTTTGCAACTGCCTCGTAGAGTCGCTTCATGGGTTCAGCCCCCAAGCGTAGGCGAGCCTTAAAGATCGCCACCTTCGAGGGAACACTCCAAGAGGACCTGAACTGATCTGCCCAACGGAGTCCTTCGCTTAAGTGACGCATGACCTCCTCGTAGGAGTCCTGGGGATAGAGCGAGAGGGCCAGGATGTAATAGATCATCACCCGTGATGGAAGGAGTCGGATGCGCTGTTGGACTTTACCCGTTGAACTGAGTATCGAATCAATGAGCTCTCTCGAGAAAGTACGGGTAAGAACCCCGATCGAGAGATGATCGGTCAGTCGTGAATCCTCTGGCTGTTTTCTCCACCCGGGTCTTGGCATCGGTACCTCCCAGGACCCAGCATAGCATAGAAATGATACTAAGTTAACGGTATTGGCTTAGAAGGTGAGTTGCTAACGGCTATCAGGGGATTCCTATTCTTTGTCATCCTTGGGGAAGAGAATGGGGTGTGTGGGTTCTCTCAATCGATGTCGGTGAGCTGATCGCCATCGCTGAGGGAGCCGTTAAACCTCGTTGAGGCGATCGATCATCATGCGTAGGCGCCCGAGGGAGTGCTGGTCGAAATCCAAGGCTAAGCGCTTGAGACGGAGACGATCATTTTCGCGTATCTCCCATGCGGTTGGTTCAATAATTTCGATGGTACCAGAACGCAGGATGTCGGAAAAGTCGTGATTGAGTGCATTCAGCAACGGTGCTGGTGGCAGCCGTTCGAGTCTGAGAATGAGCCGTTTACCAACGATACGAGCGGAGTCGTAGTTGTGATAGAACGTGGTCACCTCCGTAACGGCCTCTTCGACGCTCCAGCATCGGCGATACAGATTTAAGTCGGCAGCCGAGACGAGCCCCTGGGGCTCAAGCACGTCTGCAAGAAACGCTAACAGTGGACCAAAGTAATCGCCGCCACCGGGTTCAAGGAGGACAAGTGGGGAGAGTTGGGCTTTGCCCGTCTGTAACAGGGTAAGCAATTCGAAGGTTTCATCGAGGGTGCCGAGCCCACCCGGCATGGATACGAACGCCGAAGACTCTTTGATCATGAGGACTTTGCGGGTGAAAAAGTACTTCATCTCGATCAGATGGCCGGACGCATCGAGGCCTGGTGCCGCCTCTTGCTCATGCGGCAATCGTATATTGACACCGAAGGCGTGCGTTGGTCCAGCGCCGGAGGTGGCGGCGTCCATAATGCCGGGTCCACCGCCAGTGATTACCAACCAGTCACGCTGGGCAAAGGCGGCACCGAGGTCATGAGCGAGCACATAACGTGGGTCGCCAGGTTGGATCCTGGCAGATCCAAATACTGTCACTTTGCGGTGGTTACGGTAGGGGGCAAAGGTGGTAAAGGCCTCACGAAGTTCTCTGATCGCCGAGGTGATCATCTTGAGGTCGAGCCGGTCCATATCGGCAACCAACGTCGTCTCCAGCTCGTTGACGAGTGCGAGTTTGAGATCACGGTTCGGATTTTTGAGGTCGACGGCGCGCTGCTGGGGCGGTTGGTACGCCGGATTCTCTCGTTCGGTCACCGGGACACCTGTTGAACCTGCTCGATACCACGACTGGTCTGCATGCGTGTAGGTACCGGCTCGTAAAAGGTAGTGCGCTGGACGAGCGTGCGACCCGCGGCATGCGCGACAGCTTCGAACTCTTCAGGAGTCAGTGAGGTGCCATGCGTTGCACCGGCAGCGTGGGAGATACTTTCTTCCATGAGGGTTCCACCGAGATCGTTGGCTCCACAGCCAAGCAGGAATGCCGCTCCTTGCACTCCCAGTTTGACCCAACTGACCTGGATGTTGTCGATGACGCCATGGTAGGCAATTCTTCCCAAGGCATGGACGAGCACTGTCTCGCGTAGGGTCGGGCCTCGCCGAGCTTTGCCGAGGCGGTAGATCGGGGTTGCCATGTGGACAAATGGCAGTGGAACAAATTCTGTGAAACCGTGGGTTTGGCGTCCAAGGGTTCGAGTGACGTCGAGATGTTCGATCACCGCACCTATCTCCTCGATACTGCCGAACATGATGGTCACATTGGAGCGTAAGCCGACCTCGTGTGCGGTGCGATGCACCTCTAGCCACTCGGCAGTGGTGAGCTTGTCAGGACACAGGGTGGCTCGCACAGGATCGTAGAGAATCTCCGCTGCCGTCCCCGGCAGGCTCTTGAGGCCCGCATCCCTGAGGGCGCGCAGGTAATCCCGAAGCTCCACTCCGAGCCTTTGTGCACCGGTGAACACCTCAAGGGCTGAAAATCCGTGGAGATGAATGGTAGGGAAGTGAGTGTGGATAGCGCGGGCAACATTGAGATAATATTCACCGTCGAAGGTCGGATGAATGCCTCCTTGCAGACAGACCTCAGTTGCTCCGTGTTCTTGGGCATCTCCGACCTTGGCGAGGATCTCCTCCAGGCTCAGCAGATAGGGGGTCCCGCGCAGGTTGAGAGAGAGCGGCCCTTTTGAGAAGGCGCAGAACCGGCACTTGAAGGTGCAGATATTTGTGTAGTTGATGTTCCGGTTCGCCACGTAGGTCACCGTGTCACCCACGGTCTTTCGCCGCAGGTCATCTGCGAGCTCTATCACCCCCATGACGTCAAAACCCTTTGCGGAGCCGGCCATGGTGAGCAGTTCAACTGGTGCTTCATGGCCTGCATCGAGTTCATCGCGTAACTCCTGCAGCCAACCTGGTGGTGGAGTGCCTGTGGGCCGACCGGGGAAGACCCGGCTCGGCAGGGTTGATGGTTCGCCAGAGAACCAGAGGTGCTCTCGGGCGTAGCCAAGCTGGTCACGGTGGTAGTTAATGGTTGGAAGTAGCCCGTCATCGATCCACCGAGCAGGCTCCTGTAGATAGGTAGGATAGATCGGCAGACGCGGCACCAACGCAAATCCCTGGCGTTCAAGTGCGGTCGTCAAGTCGTCGATGGCAGGCCATGGCTTTTCGGGATTCACGTGATCTGGTGTGACGCGGGAGATACCACCGAGGTCATTAATGCCTGCGCCTAGGAGTTCACTGGGATCCTCCGAAAGATTGGGCGGTGCCTGCAGATTGACTGTTTCTGGGAGTAGCAGTCGAGCTAATGCGATGGACCGTAGGTATTCTTCACGAGATGGTGGAGGTACCCGGGCCATCTGTGTTGCCGGCTTTGGCACAAAGTTTTGAATGATGACCTCTTGAATGTTGCCGTAGTTCTCAGCGATTTTGCGGATTTCGTCGAGTCCTCGAAGCCGGTCCTCCTCTGAGTCTCCGATACCGATCAGCAGGCCAGTCGTCATCGCAATGCCTAGCGACCCTGCGTCGCGCAGTGTTTGGAGCCTCCGGTCGGGCGCTTTGTCTGGTGCAAGCCGGTGACACGCAAGGGTATCGTTGATCGACTCCACCATAATTCCCATTGAAGCCGAGACTGGGCGCAGGTGGGCGAGCTCTTCGGTTGATAACGTACCTGCGTTGATATGAGGCAGGAGTCCTTCCTCGATCGCACGCGCTGCTGCGATGGAAAGGTATTCGACCGTCGATTCGAAGCCGAGGGCAGCGAGTTCTGCCTTTGCACGAGGATAGCGTTCCTCTGGCCGTTCTCCAAGTGTGAAGAGCGCTTCGATCGCTCCATACTCACGAGCGGTACGAGCAAGTTCGCTGACCTCGGCGGTGGTCATGTACGCTCGCTGGAGACGAGCAGGAGCCTTCGCGAAAGTGCAGTAGCCGCAGCTGTCGCGGCACAACATGGTGAATGGAAAGAACGCCTTCGGCGAATAAGTGATCAGCGTGCCAAAGATTTGGTTGCGAACGTTGCTCGCTTCTGCGAGTAGCTTTTCGGTGGACCAACGGGTGGGATTTATCTCCATGACAACCACCTTAGCCCCTAGAGGTGCGAGGCTGGAAGTTGATGCATTGCGAGAGGGATGGACGCCTTGCGCTAGGGTTCATCCCCTGGTGGCTGCCTCGAGCACAGATCTGTTGGTGCTAGTGCCCCCGAGCGCGCGACGCAGCGTGGTTAGGTTGTTAACCCGCTGGCAGCGGCTGGATCGAGCAGCAAGAGAGTGTTGGTGCGATCGAGCGAGTGGATGGGAAGACCGTCTCCATTGATGGCGCGTTCAACGATAGCGGCCTTCTCCGGTCCGGTTGCGACGATGATCCGGAAGGCAAACCGATTGAGGGCGGGGAATGTGAGGGTGATCCGTTCGATCGGATTGGTATTCGATGGATCTCGGTTGGCCGTCACGAGTGTGTGGCAGTTGCCAAGAGCCTCGGAGTTGGGAAAGAGTGAGGCGGTGTGACCATCGGACCCTAGCCCAAGGTGGACCACTGACCAGGGCTGATACTCGCTGAGTAAGAACTCGTAGCGCTTTGCATACCCTTTCGCCAGTGCCGTTCTCGCATCTCGTGTCGCCGTGTCGGGTGAATCACAATCGGAGAGGAGCTGTTTTTCGGTGGGGGTGTGGCATTGGATCATGGGCAACTTCATGTAATCAAGGCCTTCCAGCCCATTCGATATGTGTAGCCAGTTCGACCGATCGTCATCGGCGGGGACGAGTCGCTCATCCACTTGGCCGATCGCGAGTGGGTCTCCATTACGGGCGCTGAGTGACTCCTTCAGCGGTTCGAGGAGCTCCATAATGGTGTGGCCGCCCGATAGTAATAAGAGTCCCTCTTGGGTGAGATGCTCGTTGATACGGGTACCGAAGAGCCCCGGTACATCCTCGGTGATCTCATAGTGGAATTGTGTCACAGTACTCCTTTCTGTCCGCAGAGCTTGCGACGTTCCTCTTTGCTACTCGATTCTAGCCCGTTCTCCCCGTCCGCTGGAGAGAGAGTTTCGAACGCGAAGATGAGGTTGGGGAGTGATGGCGCTGCTATTCTGGTGTGGGCCAACAGATTTTTGATGCGATGGGGAGGCTTTTGACGTGAGTCAACGAGATGATTTGAAGTCAGCAGTCTCAACGTCGCTACAGTATGTAAAGCAAGAGACGATTGACCCTGCCAAGCGACTCGGTGGCCTTCTCGTCTGGGGTGTGATTGCCTCGATCCTCACAGCTTTTGGGTTCGTTCTCGTGGCGTTGGGCTTGCTTCGATTGCTCCAGGATGAGACTGGTACCACCTTCCAGGGTCATCTGGACTGGCTCCCTTACCTCATTACGCTGGTGGTCGTTGTCGTTGTGCTTGCACTGACACTGAAGCGAATCGGAAAGCGAGGAAAGTGACGATGGCGGATAAGATTCGTCTGAGCGATGTTGAGGACTCCTTCCGCGGTGTGCAAAAGGCAGCGAACGGTTCCCTGAATGCATTGCGTCCAGCGTTTCCAGGTTTCGTAGGTATCGCCGCTGGGTTGCTGGTGTTTGTCGCCTTCGTGGTCGGCTATCGTCGGGGCCGAAATAAAACATCGGTCATCGAGATTACGCGCCTGTAAGGAGAAAAACTTGGCAAGACGAGGAGATGTTCTAGCGTCGCTTCGACCCTCTGTTCTGATGGTTCGGGCTCTGCGAAGAGTTTTTGAGTACTCCCGTAATCGATGGGTGGTGGCTGGAGGCTTTGCTGTCTATGTCCTACTGAGCCTTACGAAGGGTCGGCTCAGTCGTCGCTTTCTTGCGCCGCATCAAAAGGCGACCTTGCGCCTTGATGAAGGGGTATCATACCTGATCAGCGCGAAACAGCGTTCGAGGACGTGAGCTCTCTCTCGCAAGTTTTCCAGGAGGGATCATTTGTGTTGGTCGTCGACCCAAAGGATCGGCGACTGTTGTTGCGTTTGGAGGCTGGAGCTAGCGCCAATACACATCGCGGGCTGCTTACCCACGACAGTATCATCGGAGTCGCCTCTGGTTCAACGGTGTTGACAGGTTCGGGTTCTACCTTCGTGGTGTACGCACCCTCCTTTACCGATATCGTCCTGGAGATGCCAAGAGGTGCGCAGATCATCTACCCCAAGGACATTGCAGCCATGCTTGGCGAGCTGTCACTGCAGCCGGGTCTACGCATACTCGAGGCAGGGTTTGGATCTGGGGCATTGACGATGGGGCTGCTGCGCTATGGGGCCAGGGTAGTGACGGTTGAGAAACGAGAGGACTTCGCCAACCGTGGGCGTAAAAATGTGGAAAGCTTCCTCCCACCAGAACTCAGTACGAACCTTACGGTGGTGCATGGCGATGTGCTCGAGGTGGCGTTAGACGGTGTCTTTGACCGCGTGGTACTCGACCTTCTCGATCCATGGACAGTGATTCCTCGGGTGCGTCCGTTGCTGAGCAATGATGGCAGGGTCGTCATCTACGTCACGAATATCAATCAGGTGCAAGAGGTAGTACGAGCGGTGCGTTCCAACGCACTGATCGTCGACTCGGTCAAGGAGATTCTTGAACGGAGTTGGGTCGTCAACGGCGATGTAGTACGACCAGAGCAAAAGATGGTGGGGCATACCGGTTTCATCATTAGTGCCAAAACCACCCAGCCACTCGCTGCGAAGTACCGAGCTAGCGAAGGTCCAGCTGAAGACCCATGCGTGGCGGAATCGCCTTCGCAGGAAAGAGCTGTAGGTCCGCTATGAACTGGCTCTTATTGGCGCCATAGCGTGCTAGTAGGGGGCTGCCGTTTGAGGCGAGCCTCGTCGTTTGGGACCGTCATGGAGCCATAAGACGTTGGTCCGTGCCGAGCCGGGCTTGGCGTACATACAGTGGTCTCAGGTTCGTGTGATTTCAGAGGATGCCGGGCCTCGATGTGTGTCATGGATTTGTGTTGCGCAGAGACCGACCAAAGCACGTGGCTACGCCACCGGTTCACTAAATCACCCGATCAACAAAGAGCGTTTGCACTCACCCAACTCGTCGTAGGCTCGCGCCGCAAGGATGATGGCCTACGCAGTGATCGTCACATCGACCGCGTCGAGCCTGACCAGCCTCAGCATTGCTCGCAGAGTGTGGTTGGCGCCCCGTAGTCTTGCACCCTAAAGCTTGCACCCTAAAGGAGGCCACGGCACTGAAGACTGGGCGATCGAACTCCGCAGAAGAGAATCGTGATGAGTAGCTCAGTCGTTTTCGACGAAGATACACTCTCCCGGGCATTCCTCACTTGCTTCCGTGACAGCATCCTCAAGATCAGCAGGCACCGGCGCCATCTGGGCAGCCCCACCAGGATTATTTAAGACCTCTTGGCCTTCTTTCACATAAGCCAAACCGTCATCGAGCAGGGTGAAAACCGGCGGACAGATCTCTTCACAGAGGCCATCACCGGTGCAAAGATCCTGGTCAATCCAGACTTTCATCGAGGTCCTTTCCATTTTGATTACTATCGTGGGACTCAGCGCACCGTGGTATGTCTCGGGTTATCTTGCGATGAGGAACTCAAACAAGTCTAGTCGCCGGCGAGGTGTTCTAATTTCGCCATCACTCGGGTAGCGTGAAGAAAGGAAGGAGGCATGATGGTCGATCGCAAGGATTCCCATGATGAGCAGTTGACCGCACAAGAGCGACAGACGGTTGATGCGCTCCAGGTTGAAGTGCAGGAGCTACGACGTCGGGTCAATGATGCACCTTCGCGGGAACGCGCGTTGGAGGAGAAGCTGCTTGAGGTGTCGGGTGCACTAGCGCAGCTGCAGGCCAAGAATGAGAAGTTGACTTTCACCCTGCAGCAGGCGAGAGAACACATCGCCAATCTCCGCGAGGAGGTGGAGAAGCTAACCCAACCGCCAGCTGCCTATGGGGTGTTCATCGGCACCAATGATGATGAAACGGTGGACATTATCTCATCGGGGCGCAAGATGAAGGTGGCCGTCCACCCTGATATCGTCCTAGCGGACCTGCGACATGGGCAGGAGGTGACCCTCAATGAGTCCTTCGCTGTGATTGGTGTTCGTGATCCGGACCGCAGTGGCGAGGTCGCTATGGTCAAAGATGTCTTGGAGGATGGGGAACGGGTCGTCGTCGTTGGCCGCGGTGACGATGAGCGTGTGGCACTCTTGAGTGGGGTTCTGCGCAACACAAGAGTACGAGTTGGCGATAGCGTGATGGTAGATCCGCGATCGTCGATGGTGCTCGAACTGCTACCAAAGCCTGAGGTGGAGGAGCTCGCCCTCGAGGAGGTGCCTGACATCAGCTACTCCGATATCGGTGGACTCGACCATCAAATTGAGGAGATTCAGGACGCTGTTGAGCTACCGTTTCTCTATCGCGAACTGTTTTCGAACTATCGGCTCCCGGCCCCGAAGGGTATTCTGTTGTATGGCCCTCCTGGCTGTGGTAAGACGTTGATCGCTAAGGCGGTGGCCAATTCGCTGGCCAAGAAGATCGAGCAAACCTCTGGTCGGAGCGTAAAGAGCTACTTTCTCAATGTCAAGGGTCCCGAGCTATTGAACAAATACGTGGGCGAGACCGAACGCCAAATCCGGTTGATCTTCCAACGTGCCCGCGAGAAGGCGGAAGAGGGCATGCCGGTCATCGTCTTCTTCGACGAAATGGACTCGCTGTTCCGGACGCGAGGGAGTGGAATCAGTTCGGACATGGAGTCCACGGTGGTACCGCAGCTGTTGGCGGAGATCGATGGCGTTGAGACGCTTCGAAATGTGATTGTGATAGGGGCATCGAATCGTGAGGACCTGATCGATCCAGCAATTCTTCGACCCGGTCGTTTGGACGTGAAAATCAAGATTCAGCGACCGGACGTGAAGGCGGCAAATCAGATCTTTTCACGTTACCTCACGGCGGATCTACCTCTCGACAAGAGTGAGGTGGATCGTCTTGGCAACGGAGATCGGCAAGTAGCCGTGCAGCGCATGATCGAGACCACGGTGGAGACGATGTATGCGGCCGTCGATGCCAACCGGTTCCTAGAGGTCACCTATCAAAACGGAGAGAAAGAGGTCCTCTACTTCAAGGACTTCGCCTCTGGAGCCATGATTGAAAACATTGTGCGGCGTGCCAAGAAGCTTGCGATCAAACGCGAGATCTCTGGGCAGCCTGCTGGTATCAACCAGGAGGATTTGTTGGTCTCGATCGCCAAGGAGTTCAAGGAGCACGAGGATCTTCCGAACACCACCAATCCTGATGATTGGGCCAAGATTTCGGGCAAGAAGGGGGAGCGAATCGTCTTCATGCGTATTCTCCTTTCCCAGGAGGAAGGTGCAGAGGGTGGTCGCGCGATCGAACGGGTCGCCACTGGGCAGTATCTGTAAAAGTTGACGGTTCAAGTGGCCCGGTGAGTGGTGGAGTCGAAGGAGGAGTGATGTCAATACCAAAGGTGCTCGGCATTGAGACTGAATACGGGATTGTCGTCGCCGGCGCCCCGGAGGCGAACCCTATCACGACATCCTCGATGTTGATCAACGCCTATGTCTCCGGTTTATCGGAACGGGTGGAGTGGGATTTTGTCGATGAGTCTCCTGGTGTGGATGCTCGTGGTTTTGCCCTTGAAGGGGGATCTGGCATCGAACTGGATACCCATTTGGTGAATGCGGTGTTGACGAACGGAGCGCGACTCTACGTCGACCATGCGCACCCGGAGTACTCCTCCCCGGAGTGTATCTCTCCTTCTCAGGCGTTGCTTTACGATAAGGCTGGGGAGGAGGTCATGATCCGTGCCATGGCGAACGCGAAACGGCTTCTTCCAAAGGGCCAAGAGATCGTGGCCTACAAGAACAACTCCGATCGAAAGGGTAATTCGTATGGCTGCCACGAGAACTACCTGGTCGATCGTAGTATCCCCTTTCAAAAAGTGGTCGCTGAACTCGTTCCCTTCTTCGTGACTCGACAGGTCATGATCGGAGCTGGCAAGGTCGGCTCTGAGTTTCCGGGTACGGGCGCTTCAAAGGTGCCGTTCCAACTCTCACAGCGGGCTGACTTCTTTGAGGAGGAGGTTGGTCTTGAGACGACATTGAAGCGACCTATTATCAATACCCGCGACGAACCACATTCTGACGGACAACGTTTCCGACGGTTGCATGTGATATTAGGTGATGCCAACCTGTCAGAGACCTCCACTTGGTTGAAGCTGGGCCTTACTGCCATCGTACTCGCGATGATCGAGGATGGATTTCTTGAGGATCTCAAGATCGAGATGGCTGATCCGGTTTCGTCGTTGCGGGAGATCTCGTGGGATCCGACGCTCAAGCAACGAGTACTTCTTCGAGACGGGAGGCATCTCCGTGCTCTTGAGATTCAAGAAGCGTACCTTGAGCACGCAATCGCACATGCCGAGCACTACGGTATGGCGTATCTAGGAAATGAGACCGACGGTCCCGCACTACTGGCCGAGTGGGAGCGTATCCTGTGTGTTCTTGACGATGATCCCATGGAGTTGGCTGACACGCTCGATTGGGTGGCAAAGTGGCAAGTGGTTCAGGGTTATCAACAGCGACATGGCGTTGAGAACCAGGATCCTAGGCTCGCGGCGATCGATCTGCAGTATCACGACATGCGCCAACAAAAGTCGTTGTTTCGTCGCCTGCCGATGCGACGCAGGCTCGAGGATGACGCGATCGATGCGGCGGTGAGCAACCCTCCACCGGATACTCGTGCCTTTTTTCGAGGTACCTGTCTCGCCCGTTTCCCTGGCTCCATCGCGGCGGCCAACTGGGACTCCATCATCTTCGACCTTGGGTCGGACCCGCTGCGACGGGTACCCATGATGGACCCGTTACGCGGAACCGAGAGCCATGTTGGTGAACTTCTCCGCAGGGTGAAGAGTGCTGCCGAGTTGGTCGAGGCATTAGGTTCGTAACTAGGATAAAGTGCAAAGATGAGGTGGATGCATGGCTGAACGTGAACAAGTGCGAAAATCGTCATCGAATCGAGAGGAGGTCGTTGAGGAGGAGGCTGCGCCTTCGACGGAGCGCTCCGATCAGCTCAAGGCAGAGCTTGACGACATTCTCGACGAGATCGATGAGGTGCTAGAGGATAATGCGGAGGAGTTTGTCCGCAACTATGTCCAAAAAGGCGGACAGTAGACACTGCTGGCTGATGTAGAGAGAGAGGCGGTAGGCGTTGGCGCTGCCATTGTTTGATGTAGTTCGTGACCCGGGGCCAGATTTCTGTGGTCTTTTAGGCCGACTCGATGAGCGCGGTACGCAGGTGACTCGGCAGTCGGGTTCAGCGGAGGTCCAGGGCGTTCCTCATGGGACCACGATCGCTGCGGTGCGATTTCGCGATGGCGTGGTGATCGCCGGTGATCGTCGCGCCACCGAAGGCAATATCATTGCCAATCGGACCATTGAGAAGGTATTTCCAGCAGATCGTTTCTCGGCGGTAGCGATTGCCGGAGCGGCTGGTCCTGCTATCGAGATGGTTCGGCTGTTCCAAGTACAGCTGGAGCATTATGAGAAGGTTGAGGGGACCGTCCTTTCTCTCGAGGGCAAGGCAAATCAGCTGGCGCAGATGATCCGGTCGAATCTTGGCATGGCAATGCAGGGGCTTGCAGTGGTCCCGCTCTTTGCGGGTTGGGATCTCCATCGGAGCCAAGGGAGGATCTTTACCTACGATATTGCCGGAGGTAAATACGAGGAGGAGGCGTTCTATGCGACGGGATCGGGTGGTCGTGATGCTCGCGCCACGCTTCGACTCGGTTTCCGTCCTGGGATGAGTCGTGACGACGTCGTCCGTTTGGCGACCAAGGCACTCTTCGAGGCGGCTCAGGAGGACTCTGCCACCGGAGGGCCCGACCTTTTGCGAGGTATCTTCCCCGTGATTGGTGTGATCGACGCCTCCGGATATCAGCGGGTTGGTGATGATGAGCTCAGCGTACTCGCCCATGAATTGGAGACGGAGTTGACGACAAGGAGACAGCCAGAATGAGTATGCCTTTTTACGTAGCTCCTGAGCAGATGATGAAAGATCGTGCCGACTATGCCCGAAAAGGCATTGCTCGGGGGCGTGCTCTCATCGGTGCCGTGTACCAAGTCGGGGTTTTGTTATGTGCGGAGAACCCCTCGCGTTCTCTCCACAAGGTCTCGGAGATCTATGACCGGATTGCCTTCGCTGGGGTCGGTAAGTACAACGAATTCGATCAGCTGCGAGTGGCGGGTATTCGCCATGCGGACACAAAGGGGTTTGCGTACGCTCGCGACGATGTCGATGCGAGAAGTCTGGCAAACCTCTATGCGCAGTATCTCGGCCAAGTCTTCACCCACGAAGTCAAACCGCTTGAGGTGGAGATTCTGGTGGCTGAACTCGGGGCCGCCGGTAAGGACTCGCAGCTATTCCATATTCTCTACGATGGGACGGTCGTTGACGAACAACACTTTGCGGTGATCGGGGGTGATTCTGACGCGATCGCGGAGCGTTTTGCGGGATCGTTTGCAGATGGTTGGGACCTTCGGGATGCGCTTCATGCCTGCATCGGAGCCTTGAGCGAGGACGAGCATCAATTGCAGTACGAGGATCTTGAGATTGCGGTCCTAGAGGATCGCGGCGAACGCAGAACCTTCCGTAGGATTGTTGGAGTTGAGTTGCAGAACTTGGTTGGTGATCCTGGTTGAGCAGGGTGGCGGAGCTCGATCGTAGGATCTTTGGTATCGAGAATGAATATGGGGTGACGTGCACCCTACGTGGACAGCGTCGCTTGAGTCCTGACGAGGTTGCCAGGTACCTGTTTCGGCGAGTGGTGAGCTGGGGGCGTTCCTCAAATGTCTTCTTAGAAAATGGTGCTCGTCTGTATCTCGATGTTGGTAGCCATCCTGAGTATGCCACCCCGGAATGTGATAGCCTCGAGGACCTGGTCAGTCATGACAAAGCTGGCGAGCTCATCCTTGAATCGTTGGCGTACTCTGCGGAGGTGCGGATGCGCGAGGAGGGGATCCGTGGTTCGGTGTATCTCCTGAAGAACAACACCGACTCGGCAGGCAACTCCTATGGTTGTCATGAAAACTTTCTGACCTTGCGCGTGGATGACCTTTCACGTTTGGTGGAGGTGCTGATCCCCTTCCTCGTGACACGGCAGATCTATGCAGGAGCTGGGAAGGTACTGCTCACCTCCAGAGGACCGGTCTATACCCTTTCGCAACGCGCTGAGCACATCTGGGAGGGCGTCTCCTCCGCGACGACCCGTTCTCGCCCGATCATCAATACCCGCGATGAACCCCATGCTGATGCAGAACGTTTTCGTCGGTTGCACGTGATCGTTGGCGACTCCAACATGTCGCAGTGGGCCACCTTCTTGAAGGTTGGCGCGATGTCGCTGGTGCTGCGACTGCTCGAGCACGATATCGTCCTAAGGGATCTCTCAATGGAAAACCCGATTCGAGCGATTCGCGAGATCTCCCATGATCCCTCATTGACCAAGCGTGTGCGACTGGTGAATGGTCGTGAGATGACGGCGCTCGAGATTCAGGAGAGTTACTACGAGCGCGCACAACGCTTCAGTACGAATCACGCGATTCCACCTGATGAGCAGCGTGCGTTGGTGATGTGGGGTGAGGCGCTGGAGGCGCTGCGAACTGACCCGATGAAGCTCGATGGACGGGTTGACTGGGTGACGAAGTATCGGCTGATTGAAGAGTACCGTTCACGACACGATTTGCCGTTGTCACACCCACAGGTCTCGCTGGTTGATCTGCAGTATCACGATATCAACCGTAACCGCAGTGTCTACTATAAGTTGGTTGAGCATGGGCGCACGGTTGAACTCGTGGATGAGGCCCGTATCAAACGGGCAGTTGATGTCCCACCGCAGACGACGCGTGCCCGCCTACGCGGGGAGTTTATTGCGGCGGCGAAAGCTCATCACCGCGATTATACGGTGGATTGGGTGCACCTGAAGCTCAATGACCAGGCACAGCGGACGGTGATGTTGAAGGACCCATTTGCGTCCTATGATGACCGGGTAGAGAGGTTGATAGCAGGTTTATGACAGAGCAGACGACTGACGACGCAGCTCCGGTGGTTGGAGACGGAGACGACTCAGCCCATCCAAAACGTCATACGCTTCGTAACTGGCTGATCGTGATCGTGGTTGCACTGGTGGTCGCCGTTGGGGTGAGAGCCTATGTTTTCGAATCCTTCTTCGTCCCGTCAGGTTCGATGATACCGACGATTGAAATCGGCGATCATATGATCGTTGACAAGCTGAGTTACCATCTCCACTCCGTGGGCTTTGGCAATATCATCGTCTTTCACAAACCGGCTGATGACCACACCAGCGCCAATATTCACTATCTTGTCAAACGGGTGATTGGTCTGCCAGGGCAGACCATCTGGTTCCATGATGGCCAGGTGTACATCAACGGTAAGCCCATCGCTGAGCCCTTCCTGCCTAAGGGTGTCAAGACCTACCCGCTGAGCGCGGCATCAGAATCGCCGATCCATATTCCAAAGAACGAGTACTACGTCTTGGGTGATAATCGCGGTGACTCTGCCGATTCACGCGTCTTTGGCCCGATTTCAAGGTCACTGATCGTGGGTCGGGTGATCCTGATCTACTGGCCGCTATCACAGTGGCACTACTTTTAGGCGGATACGCGCAGGCAAAAGGCCGAGATGGTCTTGGTGTGGAGTTGATCAGGCACTCGTCGCTCACCATTCGATAGGGACTCCCTTTCCGCCCCCGGCCCTCGCAATGCGTTCTGGGGGTTGTCCGTGCCTGTGGGACTCCCGCAACAGGGCGATCGTAGCCAATGCAAGAAACTCAGGAATTATCCCAGATTAGGTTTAGTGTCGCGGTAGAACGTACCGATACTTGGGACACTGGATGAATTTGAGGGGCGAAGGGAGTCGCAATGCCAATCATTAGAGCTTCATGTCCGACGTGTGGAGACGTCGACATCGCGCCCAACGCCATGACGGTGATGCTCTGTTCGTCCAACGGAGAGGCGAGTTACGTCTTTCGTTGCCCGAGTTGTACGATGGTCGTGTCCAAGGCTGTCGATAAGCGTATCGTTGAGATTCTGGTCTCTTCTGGGGTCAAGATTCACTTCTGGCGACTGCCCGAGGAGTCCGGGGAGGAGGTGGTGGGACCTCCGGTCGACTTCGATGACCTTCTCGCTTTTCATCAGCAGCTCGCAGATCCCACCTGGCTTGAGCGGCTGATCCGGTACAGTCAAGGCAAGTACGAGCAGTAGCGTATCCGCTCGGCTCCCATGGACTCGTTTGCGTAGATACAATCCTCGATACTCGCTCCCGTGGCCAGGATGATAGGCACCGACGAGCGAGTTGTGGGTAGCACGGGCCCTTGCAGGCCGATGCCGTAGCAGATGCCAAGCCGTAGCGCTAGTCTGAGGGTGTGGGTAAGTAGTTTTTTTGCTGGCGGCGACCGATGGACCGACACCGATGATGTCCGGAGAGTCTCTGGTGCCGATTATGGTCGGATCTGCACGCGAGCTGCTACCCATGATGGCGAGTGCTGCTCTTGCGATGTTGGCCATGTGTCAGGTGGCCATGGGTCAGGTGGCCATGGGTCAGGTGGCCATGGGTCAGGTGGCCATGGGTCAGGTGGCCATGGGTCAGGTGGGTAGAGCGGTGCGGATGTGATGTCGATCGGGATTGGAGCGGGGATTGGTTGTGGCCAAGCGTGAACGGGTGCTCTCAGGAGTCCAGCCAACGGGGCAGGCGACCCTTGGTAATTTTCTTGGTGCCTTTCGCCAGTGGCGTATCCAGCAGGAAGAGTATGACAGCACCTTCCTGATCGTCGATCAGCATGCGCTCACCGTCGAACACGACCCGGCAGCACTGCGCGAGGGTACTCTCCAGATGGCGGCCCTTCTCTTTGCCGTGGGCATCGATCCGACGCGGTCAACGGTGGTCGTCCAGAGTCATGTCGCTGGGCATGCGCAGTTGGCTTGGCTCATGGAGTGCACTGCGACCTATGGAGAGCTCTCACGGATGATCCAATTCAAGGATAAATCCAGGGGTTCGGCGATGGTGCGCGCTGGTTTGTTTACCTACCCGGCGCTGATGGCGGCAGACATCTTGCTCTACCAGACAGATCTCGTGCCGGTTGGAGAGGATCAGAGCCAGCACATCGAACTCACTCGTACGGTTGCGACGCGGTTTAACCATGCCTATGGAGATATTTTCACGATTCCCCGGGCAGTGATCCCGCCATTGGCGGCGCGGGTGATGGACCTTAGCCATCCTGAGGCGAAGATGAGTAAGTCCTCGGCGGACGGACAGGGAAATATTTACCTGCTCGATAGCGACGATCAGATTCGCAGGAAGATTGCGAAAGCCAAAACCGACCTCTTCAACGAAGTACTCTATGTGGAAGATGATCCGTCACGCGCAGGCGTACGCAACCTACTGGAGATCCTTGCGGTTTTGACCGATCGCGAGCCAAAAGACGTGGCGTCCAATTTTGAACGCTACGGCGACCTCAAGGAGGCTACTGCGACGGCGGTCATCGAGCAGTTGAGCCCGATTCGCGATCGCTATTGGGACTACATGAGTGACCGTTCTCAACTTGTGTCCTGGTTGTCGATTGGTCGCGAGCGAGCAAGTGAGGTAGCTTCACAGACGTTATCACGCGCCTACGAAGCGATTGGGTTTCTACCCGGCAAGGAGGTTACTCATGGAGATTGATCCTATCAAACTGGCCTTTGTGGCCATCGCTGCACTGGTGCTTCTTGGACCTGAACGACTTCCTCAGCTCGCCAAGAAGGGGGGAGAGTTGCTCGCTACGCTGCGCAGTCATCGAGAGTCGCTCACCAATCAAATCAATTCGGTGAGCAATCTTCCCAATTCGGCCGTGAGTGGCTTCCTCGGTGAGACGCTCAAAACTGCCGGCACGATGACGTCGATGTTCCAACCGGCTGGTATCGTCGGCTCGGTCCTGCAGCCGGCAAGAATGGTCAACTCGGTCTTACAGCCGACAACAAGGGCACCAGAGGTGCAAACGAGGGCCTCGCGAACACTAGATGATGCGTCTGCAGCTACGACGCCGACGGCACGCTCTCTGGCACCAAGTCCTGGGTACACCCTCGGATCCCCGGATCTGAATTAGTCATGGGACTGAGCCTTCACCGTCGGCCAGTGACATCGCCGAATGAGATGTCGATGATCGAGCATCTGCGTGAACTGCGAAAGCGGCTCATCATCTCGATTATCGCAGTTTCGATCGGAGCAGTGGTCGGTTACATCGTCTATCCCTCGATCTTGACCTTTTTGATGCATCCGCTCTGCGTGACCAATGGCGCGGACAACTGTGGTCTCTATGTCACTGGCCCCTTCGATGGATTTGCGATCCGTCTGAAGGTCGCTGCGATCTCGGGTCTGTTCTTCGCTTCACCGATCGTGCTTTGGCAGTTCTGGCGCTTCATCGCACCGGGGTTGCGCACCAAGGAGCGTCGGTATGGTCTCGCCTTTGTGCTGAGTTCGCTCATCCTCTTTGGCTTGGGCGCGATGGTAGCCTATCTCGTCTTCCCGCATGCACTCCACTTTTTCGAATCAGCTGCTGGTGCTCATGTGCATGCGATCTATACGCCGCAGAACTACCTCAATTTTCTGATGCTTTTGATGATTGCCTTCGGGGTCTCCTTTCTGTTCCCGCTGGTGCTTATTGTCTTGGAGCTATTGGGTGCGGTCTCGCCTACGGCGCTCCGCAAGCGTCGGCGCTATGCCTGGCTAGGCATTATCGTTGTTGTGGCGGTATTTATCCCGAGCAATGACCCGTACTCGTTGACGGCCATGACGGTGCCCCTGCTCGTCTTTTATGAATTGGCTATTCTGGTGGGACGCATACTCCTGCGCCCCGGGAGCAAGACGGTCCGTCAGGAGGCGTAGTCCAGCGCTGGTAGGCTCAAGAGGGTAGATGCTCGTCGCTGATGGTGGAAATGTTCCTACCAGCTCGTAGTGTCGCATAGGGAGCTTCGTGACATTTGTCTCTCATTTTGAGGATCGGGTTGACATCGAGCTTGATCCGTTCCAAGAGGAGGCTATCGCAGCGATCCTTCGGGATGAATCGGTGCTTGTCGCCGCGCCTACTGGGTCAGGCAAGACGCTGGTAGGCGTGTTTGGCGCATGTCGCGCTCTTGACCTCGGGCTTCGGACCTTCTATACGACCCCGCTGAAGGCGCTCTCAAATCAAAAATATGCGGAGTTTGTGCGTGCCTTCGGAGCCGAGAACGTGGGCCTCCTCACCGGTGACAACTCGATTAATCCTGGCGCACGCGTGGTGGTCATGACGACCGAGGTGCTACGTAACATGATCTATGCCAGCCTTGAATCGCTCGACGACCTTGGACTCGTGGTACTTGATGAGGTGCACTATCTTCAGAATCCTT
Organism: Ferrimicrobium sp.; assembly: GCF_027364955.1. NCBI lineage: Bacteria > Bacillati > Actinomycetota > Acidimicrobiia > Acidimicrobiales > Acidimicrobiaceae > Ferrimicrobium > Ferrimicrobium sp. The sequence goes on along the minus strand of NZ_DAHXOI010000003.1, from coordinate 105,313 downwards.
ACCGAGGTGCGGTTTGGGAGGAGGTGATCATTCACCTTCCGCGAAATGTGCACCTTGTATGTCTCTCAGCGACGGTCTCTAACGTTCATGATTTTGCCGCCTGGATGCGAGAGGTTCGTGGTCAGATGACGGTCGTCGAAGCACGAGGCCGACCAGTACCCCTTGAACATCGCTACCTCTATGCGGATCGCCGTTCTCGTCAAGTCACGGCACTCCCGGTGCTCCAGGGTGGACGGCCAAACCCGAAGGGTTCTGAGCTTGACCCTCCATGGCTTTCGAGCACTCGACGTTCGTTTGGTCCCAAGGCCCGAGGCGTAGCCCGTCCTGAACTCATTGAGTTCCTCGCAGCGAATCGAGAATTGCCAGCGATCATCTTCATTTTCTCCCGTGCTGGCTGTCAGGCCGCCGCCGATGAGACGGTTGCGAGTGGCCTTCGCTTGACCACCCAAATCGAGCGGGAGATGATTCGTGAAGTGGTTGATCGGCGTTTGGCGAAACTTGATCCGCGCGATCTCAAGGTGTTGGGATATGTGGAGTTCATGGCAGGATTAGAGGCCGGCTTTGCGCCTCACCATGCGGGATTGGTCCCTCCTTTTCGCGAAATCGTGGAGGAGTGTTTCGAGCGACTGCTGATCAAGGTGGTTTTTGCGACCGAGACCCTGTCGCTGGGGATCAATATGCCCGCTCGTTCCGTCGTCATCGAGAAGATGGTCAAGTTCAATGGTGAAACCCACAAGATACTCTCGCCAGGAGAATACACGCAGTTCTCGGGGCGGGCAGGACGGCGTGGGATTGATCACCGAGGCAGCAGCTATGTCGCCTGGGGTGGGGGAGTCACCTTTGCGGATGTCGCTCGGGTGGTCGAAGGGGAGTTCTATCCCATCACGTCGTCGTTTCGACCTACCTACAATATGGCTGCAAATCTCGTCAAGCGCTACACGCCCGAGGCAGCAAGGGAGCTCCTCAATCTCTCCTTCGCTCAATTCTCACAGGATGCCGAGGTGGTGAGGTTGGAGGCTGAGCTTCGAGGGTTGCGTCGTCGACATGGCCCCTTCCGACCGATTGGAGAGGTTGATGAGGTACGGGTAGTGCCTGGGTCGGTGATCTCGGTCCCCTCGGCTGAAGGAACTCGGCATCGCGCCTCACTGGTGGTCATTTCGGTGTCGAATCGAGCTCATGGTCGCATGAAGATTCAGACAGTGTCGCCTTCGGGTCGTGGCTACACCCTCGGCGCAACGCATCTGCGGGAAGCACGTCTGCAAAAGCGGATCGCGCTGCCACCCGTGGATCGTGGGCGCAAGGAGCTGATGCGGCGAGAGGCTGCCAAGGAACTCAAACGGAGTTTGAAGGCACGCCACCATCAGGAGCCATCGAGGGAGTTCCTCGAGACCGGTGTTGGTCGAGAGCATGAGCTACGAGACGAGGGTCGGGCAGCACGACTCGAAGAGCGCATCAGCCAACGACGGGCTGCCTTATCCGGCTATTTTGACCGCGTGCTCTCCGTCATGGAGGCGTTTGGGTTCTCGCGGGGCTGGTCGCTCACCCCTACTGGCACCATTCTGGCAAGCCTCTACTCTGAGTCTGACATCCTGTTGGCGCTGGCACTTGATACGTTGGACCTCGAAGCGCTCAGCGAACCAGGTTTTGCCTCGGTGCTTTCGTGGATGACCTTTGAACCCCGACCGAGTTTCACGGGAACTGGTCTGCGTTCTAGCCACCCCGAGCTCATCGAGCGCTTTCGAGAAGTTCGCCGCCTGTCCAGCGAGCTGCAGCGTCTCGAGGGGGTGCGCGAGCTACCACTGACTCGCGTTCCAGATGTTGGCTTTAGCGAATTGATCTACGATTGGGCCGATGAGAAGCCGCTGGAGCGAATTTTGCGGACATCGCCCATCCCTCCTGGGGACTTCGTGCGTAACACCAAACAGATTGCTGATCTTGCCCGTCAGATTGCGGCGGTGTATGCCGACCATCCTCTCGGCAAGCTGGCCAGGCGTACCGAAGTCGCCGTCGTGCGCGGGATCGTAGCCATCTCCTCGGAGGTGGCAGTGCTCGGCACTGAGGATGCTCAGTTTACCGATGAGAGTGGTTTTGACGTAGTCGGTTTGTAGTACAGCGAGGCACCGGTAACCTACTTCCTATCGGGCGGCGCAGTCCAAGTGGTGATCTCGATAGGCTAGCGGCGTGGCTAATTACCTTCCCGAAGTCTTCGCGCCAGCTGAGCGTGCTACCCTGGAGAGATATTTCACCAATGTCGATGAACCGGTGTTTTGTCTGCAAAATGTTCCACAGGAACTTGCCGCTGCCCTTTTTGCACGCTACTCTCGTTCGAGCAAGTCGCTTCGGCGTATCTTTCTCGATGAGTTTGCCCAAGATCTCGATCCCGTCTCCACGCACGCGAGTCTTGGCACAGGATCGCGTACCAGAACGCTGATGGGTCGGGTTATCGGTGACTACGGTGATGATTCGGTTGCTCAGCTCGCCACGACGCACGTCGCGGTTGAACAGGTGTCAACGGTGCTGACGCGGACGCTCGAGCGCCATCGGCTACTGTCATTCCTTGAGCAATCGACGCGTTATGTCAACCTGTCTTCTCTGCGAGAGGACGGGAGCCTACGAGCCGTTATTCCTGCGGAGTTTGAGGGCGAGCTTCGACGTCGTTACCATCAGATCATCGCTCAAGAGTTCGATCTCTACGCGATGGTTTTCGACGCCATGAAGACACGGTTCACCAAAGATGTACCCGCTGATGATATGGCGAGGTTACGGGCTGCACGAGCGGCTGCGCTCGACAGTGCACGCGGTTGCCTCCCGATGGCGACGATGACCAATGTTGGAATCGTCGGTAGTGCACAGGCGCTGGAGTATCTTGTCGTTCGTCTGCGCTCTATCGGCTCCTATGAGAGTTTGCACACGGCAGATGCGATCGCTCGTGAGGTCACCAAGGTGCTCGGGCTGCTTGTTGGTCGGATGGATCGACCCGACCGAGGTGGTCGATGGACCACCTACCTCGCCCAGAGACAGGCGAATATCGATGCGCTCGTCGATGCATCATGGCCCGAGGAGCCCGCGCGACAGTCGCCCACACCCTACTGGGCACCGAGTGTGCGACTGTTAGGCTACGAACCCCAGAGCGATGCGGAGCTGATTCCTTGGATGTTGTACGAACAGAGCGGGATTTCCTTTGCGGAGTGCGAACGCCGGGCACGCGAGCTCTCTGATGTCCAACGTGTCGAGATCTTTCAGAGCTACAGTGGAGATCGAGAGAACCGCCGTCATAAGCCTTCTCGGGCGTGGGAAATGAGTTCGTATACCTTCGAGATCGAGACTGATTATGGGTCTTACCGTGATCTCGCGCGTCATCGTCTCCTGACCTTGCTCGAACAGGATCCTGTTGCGATCGCGGGTTACCAAGTAGATCCAGCGTTTGCTGAGGAGGGGTTGCTTGAAGCTATTGACCCGGTCTTTGATGCCGCTTTCCGCTTTGCTGAGGATCTTCATGGCACGGTGGTCGCTCCGACCGCACGGATGGTGCTTCCGCTGGCAGCTCGAGTTCGCTTTGCCATCAAGCTGAATGCACGAGAATTGTTGCACTTGGTAGAGTTGCGATCGCAACCGCAGGGACATCCGGTCTATCGGACCATCGCCCAAGAGATGTATCGATCATTGGACCCTATCGGTCATCACCACCTCGCCGCTGCGATGCGTTTTGTTGATACCGAGAGCTATTTGCTTGGTCGGCGGGTGCAGGAGGAGCGCCTGATTGAAAAACTTGGAAATTAGCTGCGTTTTGCGGAACTAAATGGGTGTGAAAGTGGTTAGCATTGCCGAATTGAAACACGTGCTTGCAAACTGAAAGAGGTAGTGATGGCTGATCGTAAGAAGAAGGTAGATCCAAAGGCGGCGACAGCACCGGTAGAGGACGAGCTCGATGTCGATGAGCTCGATGTCGATGAAGAGGACGAGCTCGATCTTGATGACGAACTTATCGTAGATGAAGAGATCGACGAAGAGCTCGATCTCGATGACGATCTCGATGCAGACGAAGAAGTCGACGATGAGATTGTGCTCGACGAGATGGATGGCGTCGAAATCGAAGAGTTGACACCAGACGCTGATGACGAAGCCGAGGAGTCAGAGGACGCTGAGGAGTCTGATGATGAGGAGGAGGTTGATGACGATGAGGTTGAGTCAGCCCTCGATGATATTCTTCGTGAGCGCTTCGTAGTTACCGAGGTCGACGACGAAGAGGAGGTCGATGAGTCTGGAGACACGGTCGTCCGGGTCAAACCTCGGCAGCCGGATGAGTTTGTCTGTCAGTCATGTTTCCTTGTTAAGAGCATGATACAGCTAGCTGATAAGGAGAAGATGTTCTGCCGTGACTGTGTCTAGTAGGCTGTACCTAGTCGGGCCGTTCTCGGCTCCGTCAGAAAGGAGTAACCATGGCTACGCAAGAGACTCCATCGTTCGATTTCGATGACCTCAAACAGGAGGTAGTGAATCGGTTGTTCTATCAGCCGATTGGTTTGCTTGCTGCAGTCGTAAAGACCCTCCCAAATGCAGCTGAAGAGGGTCGGCGTGTGGTGCAAGGTCCGTTGCAGACCGCAAAATTCGTTGGCGACATGGCTGCTGGAGTCATGAAGGCCAGATATGGTACCCAGATCAACGATCTTGAGGAGAGAGTCTCTGACGTGCGCAGGACCGTTGAGGGTGCTGCTGATCTTGTGTTTAAGACTGCTCAGTCTCGGGTGAGTGGTTTCGGTGGGGACGGGAACGTGCAGGCAGAGCCCACGGATGCTAAGCCCACTGATGCTGAACCCACCGTCCACGAGGCACAAGGAAGCGAGATCGTTGGCGGAATCGTTGGATATGAATCGATGACCGCCGCTGAGGTGATCGGCCACCTCCAAGGGTTAACGCTTGATCAGCTCGGTGAAGTAGAGGCGTTTGAACTTGAGCACCGCCGCCGACGAACGGTCTTGGGTCGCGTGTCAAAGTTACGCGAGGAACAACAGTAGTGAACTGAGAACCTTGATGGAACCACTTCATCAAGGTTGATCTCCATTGGCAGTGGACTTCGTTCACTCGGTGGACTCCGTTTACTGGGTGAGGTGGCGTAAAACAGTGAAGACGCCGGGGGCGAGGGGTACGCGGATGGCTTCCTCAAATCGCCACCAATGGAGGTCGAGTGCGTCGGAGCTGGGAACCAGAGCGCTCGGCTCGTTGATGACATCGCAGAGAAAGCTAAAGAGTGCAAACGAGCGGTCGCTCATGTGGAGTTCGATCTGGGCGAGGAGCCTGAGGGGATGAAGCGTGACTCCGATCTCTTCGCGGGTCTCGCGTTCCACGGCTTGGATGAGGTGTTCGTTGCGCTCGACTTTGCCCCCAGGTGGGGCCCACATCTCTGGGTTGCGTGGTGAACGCCGAACCAATAGCACCTTATCGTGGTCGATGGTGATGGCGGAGACGGCCACTCGAGGAGGTCTGTCTGAATGCGCAGGCGTTAGAGTTCCCTCGTTACTCGGATCTGGTCTGATCGAAAGCCTTGTGCTTCATAGGTGAGTTTTGCAATGCGATCTCCTGGAGAGACCCAACCGTAACAGGTTACACAACCGGCGCGCTTGGCCAGGGTGAGCGCCTCTTCGAGGAGCTGCTCGCCGATCCCGAGGTTGCGTAGTTCAGGCTCGACATAGTGCAAATGAATCGTTGCAATGGCTCCGTCTACTGCGAACAGTAAGAGCCCTGCTGGGATCTGGTCCCAATAGGCAACCACGGCCTCACTGTGTTCGAGGACGAGCGCGGCCGGAATCCAGTTGAGAAACTCCTCCGGAGGAGTTCGCACCGCAGCGATGCGCATCGTCATGATCTAGAGGTCGTCAGTAGGTATCGGGGTCTCATCGCTCGGGGTTGACTTAGCTGGGCGGGAGGTCTTTGGCACCATTGCAAGAATCTCCGGACGAGGAGGAGGTGGCACGGAGACGCCCGTCAACTGAGCGAGGGCGGGGATACGCCCGGCGTTTTCTTTAGCAAATTCGATCAGTTCAGGAGTCGCGTCGTTGGGAAGACTCGTTGGCTGTACCTGGCGACGGATAGGACTTTGGGCGACGGCATCGATGAGTACCATCCAGCGGTCGGAGGGAGTTTCGGCACTCATCTCGGCATTGCAAAGACCTACGAGGCGCTCGGCGAGCTCTGCCGGCAGTTTTGCCGCCGGATCAGGTAGCTTCGCAGCGAGGCGCAAGGCACGTACGAGGCGATTCTCGTCGACAGCGCTCGCCACCTCCTGTTGCCACTTGTCAGTCTCAGCGCTCGAGCGGGCAGTGAGTACGGTCGATAAGTTGTTGAAGAGTTCCGTTACCTGCGGGTTCTTTGCCGAGCGATCGGCAGCCGCTAAGATTGCTCGCAGATCTTTGAGCGAGATTTCTTGTGCGATCTCGCTCGCAGCTTCAGCGCGGTCGAGCCACGTCGCAACGCGAATGCGGGGAAGAATGCCTTCGGCGATCTTGAGTGTTGCGTCGACCGGTGTCTCGGGATTGCCAGCCGCAAGAGCAAGGGCATTTTGTTCGGCGATCGCCGCTCGCACAGCGGGTAGTCCACCCTTCACTAAGGCCTCACCAATCGGTCGATGCTCGGGGAGGAGGGAGTCAAGGACCTCTCTGCGGTGTGTCTCTTTGGGATGGAGGCGCTTCGCCTCCGGCCGACTTGGTCGTCGGCGATCCGTGGTGTTGGGTCGGTTCGTCCGGGGCGGTCGGTCTTGCCCGCTGGGTCCGTCACCCGACCGTCGGGGTCGATCGGTATCGCCGCGTCGCCCCTTCGCCGGTTGCCCTTGGCGAGCACGCTCGCCACCTCGCCGCGATCGATCATCGCCTTCTCGCGGTCCACGGTTGGGACGATCAGGACGTCCTTTTTTCTTCAGTGAAATATTGACCAAGGGTTCATCGCTGGAGGAGCCGATGAGTTCAATGCGGTTATCCGGCGCCTTCTTGGTGATCGGTGCAGTGACTGAAAGTATCTCGATGCCATCGAGACCCATTGCTACATCAGCTCGCGCCACATCGCCGATCTTGGCTCCGTCATAGAGAAGCTGGCTGGCGACCGTTCCCTTTGGACTGCGGGCGCCTGCTGCGCGCCATGTCCAGTTGTCGCTGTCGAGCCGACTGGTCAGCTCAATCTCGAGTTTGGTCGCCATGAACCTCCACCTAGCATGTTGTTCGATTTGCGGTGGTCCTCGGTCGACCACCATCGGGCAATACTAGTCGGACGACGGAGAGGGGTCAGCAGCTAGCCTTGCTCCAATGCGAGTAGGTGCTCATGTCTCGGCGGCTGGAGGATTCGATGGTCTGGTGGATCGGGCAGGCGCTCTTGGTGTGCAAGCAGCACAGTTCTTTCTCTCGTCGCCCCGAACCTGGAAGTATCGGCCGCTAGCGGCTTCGGCGAGTGGCCCGGTGACGCAGGCGGCACGGCTCCGTGGAGTGGAGCGCCTCGTAGTTCACGCCTCCTACCTCATCAACTTGGGGTCGAATGATCCGCAACTCGTCACCAAATCGAGCGAGTTGCTTGCTGCCGTCATGGCCACGTCGGTAGAGGAGTCGCTTGCTGGGGTGGTGCTCCATCCGGGATCGCATAAGGGTTCTGGTTTTTCCGAGAGCCTTGAACGTTGGCGGCAAGCCGTTGCGCCAACGGTGTCCATTGCCTCGGAGACGACGCAACTGCTTCTTGAGAACACAGCCGGAGGAGGCGCATCGATGGGTCGCTCAGTCGCTGAGCTGCGCCAACTCGTTGAGCGATGCGAACGGCAAAATGTAGTGGGCATCTGTATCGACACCCAACATCTCTTCGCAGCGGGCTATGATCTGCGCGATAGGGTGCTCGCCGATGAGCTTGCTGATGAACTCAAGAGCGTATTTGGCAAAGTAGCCGTCGTCCATCTCAATGATTCAGCGTCGGAACTCGGTTCGGCGCATGACCGACATGCCAATCTTGGTGAGGGTGAGATTGGGCTCGACGCGCTGATTGATTTTGTCCATCACGAGGTCTTTCAATCTGCCGATCTCATTCTTGAAGTACCTGGTGCCGGTGATGGGCCTCGAATGGAAGATGTCGTGCAGTTGCGAGATGCGCTAGCAAACTCTGGCGTGTCGGACTCCTGAGTACCAAATGCTCGAGTGTCGGGTCCATGTGGACGGTGGCGGTGAAGGCAGCAATTCCCATAGCTCGCTGCGGTAGACGTTGGTGGAATCTGCAGTCACTCGTTGGTGCTTTAGATCGGTGCATCCACCCCAAGGCCATTGTCCTGGAGATACGATTCCAGTGCGTTCATGCCAACGTATCGGTGGCTACGGTAGCCGGCGTCGGCTGCAGCCTGCACATTCTCCGCACGATCATCGACGAAGACTGTCTGCGAAGGAGTGATTGGGAACGTTGTGGAAAGGATATCGAAGAAGTAGCGAGATGGTTTGGCAACACCGATGCCTCCTGATACGAGAATGCCGCGAAAGGTTGCTAGGAATGCAAACGTCGCCATCGCCGCATCCCAGTACTCGCCGGGCCAGTTCGTTGCCGCATAGGTTGGGTGGCCGGCATCGTTGAGCCGATGCAAGAGCGCGACCATCTGGTGCGAAACGGGCCCCCACATCTCTGGAAAGCGATCGTGATAGGCGTGGATCGGGCCCGCGAGCCCAGGGTTGGCGGTGAGTAGTGCTTGTGATGCGATGGAGAACGGAACGCCGCGATCGAGCTGGGCATGCCAAGTTGGTGTGCAAACCTGCTCGAGGAAGCGTTCCATGTCGCGCTCGTTGGCGAAGATTTTGCGGTAGAGGTGCCGTGGATCCCAATCGATGAAAACACCACCGAGATCGAAGACAACGGCGGTAGCGGGGGGCGTCCCGGTTGTGGTGCGTATGGATTCCGCTTCGCTCACACCGTCACACTCTACCGGGTGTCAGTCCCTGATCTTGGCTTTGCCGATTGGGACTCTTGTAGCGTGCATTCGATTCCCGAGGCCCCTTGGGCCCGCAGATCCATTACAGTCTGCCAACGGCAGTGCCGGCGAACACCGATACACAACGGGTTTTCGCTCCGGTGTCGCGTCATCGCGCGGTATGGACAGTCATGGTTCCTCATGAGATGTTGGAGCCGATTCGGACCTTCCTCCGCCGCGTCCGCTGATGGGGACGCGGCGCAAGAGATCAGAATGGTTCGCGTGTTTTTCGCTAATGGAGGGCAACTGGTAGCTATGTAGCAGCCTGCATCCACCCAGACTACTGTACGTTCCGGAGTTCGGTCGTGAGTGCAACGACCGGGAGGCTGATGGTGTTTGCACCAACATCTAGGTTTGGCAGCGAACCAGTGAGACCTCCAACACGATAATCGGCTGACCAATGCTCCACTAAGGAGACCTGAAGGAGGCCTGATTGCTCTGGGCGGTACCATGTCAGGGCTGCGTTTCCCGTTGCAGGAACTCCAGGCGGAGGCGCCTGGTTGAACTGCCAAGAACTCCATGACCAAGCGTGGATCACAAGCGGTCCATCGTTGGTGGACAACGTAGTGGTTGCAGTCGGAGTCGTCGAGGTGAGCAGCTGCAAAGGAACGTTGACGATTCCGAACGACGGATGCGCTGCGATGCTGGGTCGAGGTAGTCGGTCGTTCACCACTTGGGTCCAGAGGGCGAGGAGATCCAGATGGCTGATGGGGCTGGTGTCACATCGTGGGTATACGCTCAGGCGTGCCCACATCGCCTCTGCCCACGATACTTCAGCCTGGTAGAGAGGTTGAGAAGGAGGAACAACGGTGTGATAGGTCACACAACTCACCGCTAGCGATGCCCCGGTATGGGTGACGAGTGAGGGAAGAAAGACTGGCCCGAGTGATGGAGCACCAGGGTGTGCGGTCTCCGAGCGCGATCCGCGCAGGATGATGTGATAGGTTGAACCCGATCCTCCTCCCTTGATGATTACGTTGGTGAGTTGCGTGGACGCGCTTAGGCTTGTGGCGACTACCGCGGTGATGATGGTAACGGCCGCGATGCGCAGATTGCGCAACGGTTGTGGCATGAGCCCTCCTTGGCAGTGTCTTCAATCTGGGGCATCATTCCTGTTCCTCGACCCGTAGATCGGAACCCTTTCGATGGTGCGTTTCACTCGCCATGGAGTGATGACCCCGTGGCTCTTCCATGAGCCATGCCCTAGACTAGTCATCTGATTGAGTGCTGTCAAGGCATCAGTTAAGCATTATGTGCCCAGACGTTCGTGGACCAAACCATGGGCCAACGTCTAGGTTACGCCCCGAAGGCATGGTAACCACCGTCGACGTGAATCAGTTCGCCAGTGGTCATCGGGAAGAAGTCGGACAAGAGGGCTACCACGCTCCGGGCGACAGGTAGGGCGTTCTCGGGGTCCCAACCGAGCGGGGAGCGATCCCCCCAGTTGTCTTGGAACATTTTGAAGGCGTCAATCGATTTGGCGGCGATGGTTCGAATCGGCCCTGCAGAGATGAGATTGACGCGGATTTGGGAACCTCCGAGTTCTCGAGCCAGATAGCGACTGAGCGATTCGAGACCAGCCTTGGCGACACCCATCCAGTTGTAGCCAGGCCACGCGACGGTTGCGTCGAAGTCAAGACCCACGATCGATGCTCCTTCGGCGGCTGCCAACAGCGGGCGAAATGCTCTGGCCAGCTCCGAGAGGGAAAATGCCGATACCTGGAGGGCAATGGCGACATCCTCCCATGGGGCTTCCAGCATCGGCTTGTCCAGGCAGGAGGGTGGCGCGTAACCGATGGCGTGGACAATTCCGTCAAGATGCGACCAGCGCTTACCCACTTCGACGGCTGCCTGATCGACTGAGGTGGGGTCACCAGCGTCGAGTTCGATGACCTGCACATCGGCCCCCAACTTCGCTGCGACTCGTCGGGTGATTGAGAGACCCCGACCAAAACCCGTGAGAATTGTCTCGGCGCCTTCGTTGCGCGCGACGGAGGCGATATGATACGCGATCGATGAGGTGTTGAGAACACCAGTGATCAGAAGCTGCTTTTCGTCTAGGATGCCCATTCCATCTCCCTGGCCGTAAACTCTACTCAGAGTAATAGCAGCTTAGATTGGTATGAGCACACAACGAAACGACATCGAGTGAGGAGTTGGGTTTGCAGATCGGAATATTGGGAGGGACGGGCCCTCTGGGCAGTGCGCTGGGTGCACGACTTGCGGCGAGCCATCTGTCGGTGGGGTTGGGTTCGAGGGACAGGACCAAGGCCGTCGAGGTTGCCAAGGGCATGATGGGGCGGTGGCCGGAGGTGGATGGATACCTGGTTGGCGCCGACAACGAAGAGGTCGCCAGAGCGCAGATGGTTTTTGTAGCGGTTCCCTGGGAAGCCACGATCCGGTTAGTGGAACCACTCGAACACCTCCTTGAGGGCAAGATCGTCGTCTCGATGGCCAACGCACTGGTGAAGGTAGGTGACGAGTTCGCCGCTCTCACCGTTCCGCGAGGCTCGGCGGCCCAGCTCCTACAGGCGAGACTGCCTGCAGCCATGGTGGTTGCAGCCCTTCATCATGTACCTGCACGATCGTTGGCCAACCTCTCCCGACCTGTCGAGGTTGATACGCTTGTCTGCGCTGATTCCTCTAGCGCGAGGAGTCAGGTGGCGGCTATCCTGACAAGGATCCCGGGACTGCGGGTCCTGGAGGCTGGCTCACTGGCCCAGGCACCCGCTATCGAGGCGATGACGGCAGTGCTATTAAACATCAATTTACGGTACAAGGCGACGGCGTCAATTCGCCTGACTGGCGTGGAGGTTGCGTAAGTGAAGATCTTTGATACCGCCCGCGAGGCGCTTGTTGAGCTTGATGTCCACCAAGTCGCCCGTATCTATACCTGCGGCATCACTCCCTATGACGCTGCCCACATGGGTCATGCAGCGGTCTATGTGACCTTCGATCTCTTGCAGCGCAATCTTGCGCGGCACAACGTGGTCTCTACGTGTGTGCGGAATGTGACCGACGTCGATGATGATATCCTGCGCAAGGCTCGGACGATTGGCGCGAACTATCTGGATCTCGCTGCGCGAGAGATGGCTAAGTTCGATCGCGACATGGCTGGCCTCGGCCTTGCTCGACCACATGCAGAGCCGAGGGCAACCTCGGCGATTCCAGAGATTTTGACGATGGTCGGTGATCTCATGGATGGTGGTTTTGCCTACCAAGTCGATGGCTGGGTCTACTTTGAGGTGGCAAAGGCGCCACATTTTGGGAAGGTGTCCCACCTTCCGCGTGACATGATGATGGAGCTTGCCGCCGAGCGGGGTGGTAATCCAGGTGATCTACGAAAGCGTGACCCGCTCGACTTTGTGTTGTGGCAACCGTCGCTTCCGGACGAGCCTTCATGGGAGTCACGCTTTGGGCCAGGACGTCCTGGATGGCATATTGAATGCTCTGCACTAGCCATGCGGGAATTAGGTCCGGTCGTCGATATCCATGGAGGCGGTTCCGATCTGATCTTCCCTCACCATGAGTGTGAAGCGGCACAGACGGAGGCGATTACCGGCGGTGAATTCGTAAAACACTGGATGCATGTTGGGATGGTCTGCCTTGACGGTGTCAAGATGTCCAAGTCACTTGGGAACCTTGTGTTCGTCGGTGACCTACTCAAAGATTCCACCGGCGAGGAGATCCGCTTGGCCATTTTGAGCCATCACTATCGATCGACTTGGGACTGGTCCGATGCCGTGTTGGCGAGCGCAAAGGAGCGTATTGCCAGGTGGCGATCGAGCGGTCCAGGTAGAGGTGCTTTTGATGAAGTAGCGGCGGCACTCGACAATGACCTCGATACTCCTACAGCCATCGCGGCTATCGAACGTGCCGTCGCTGAGGGTCAGGGTGTCAGAGATACGGCTACATTATTGGGAATCGATTTGGAGGTTGCGTGAAGCTAGACGGTCAGGACTATGAAGAGTCCGTGAGCAGTGGTACCGATCTTCTCACTCGGCTGCCAAAGGCAACCGCCAAGGATGTGGTCGCCTTGCGGGTCAACGGTGCACTGGTGGATATCAGACATCCCCTCGATCCTGATGATGAGGTGGTGCTCATCCACGCCGATAGTCATGATGGGCTCGATATCGTGCGGCACTCGTCGGCCCATGTGCTTGCCCAGGCAGTGGTGAGACTGTTCCCTGGGGCGCAGTACGCGATTGGTCCCACGACCGATGACGGTTTCTTTTACGACTTCCTCTTGAACAATGATGGGCGTTTCGAGGAATCAGACCTTGCGAAGGTCGAGGGGGAGATGCGCCGTATCGTGGGAGAGGATCAACCCTTCATACGGGCTGAGGTCACGATTGCGGAGGCTGAAGAGCTCTTTGCTTCGCAGCTCTTTAAGAGAGAGATCTTGGCCGCCATCCGTGATGTTGACGAGACGCAGCTCGTCTCGGTCTACCGTAATCGTCCCGATTTTGTTGACCTGTGCCGGGGGCCCCATGTTCCCTCAACTCGTTACCTCAAGAGCTTCCGACTGCAACGGGTGTCGGGCGCCTACTGGCGTGGGGACGAAAAACGCCCGCAGCTGCAGCGCATCTACGGCATCGCCTTTGCCTCCGAGAAGGCTACCGAGGATTATCTCACTTTCCTGGAGGAGTCAGAGAAACGAGATCACCGCCGGTTGGGCCAGGAGTTGGATTGGTTTCACTTTCCGCCGGAGATCGGTTCTGGACTTGTGGTGTTTCACCCAAAGGGAGCCTATATCCGCTATCGAATGGAGGAGTTCTCACGAACCAAGCACCTTGAGGCGGGTTACGAGCTCGCGTGGACCCCGCATCTCGCGAAATCGACGCTCTACGAAACCTCGGGCCACTTGGAGTGGTATAAGGAGGGGATGTACCCACCTATGGAGCTTGATGAGGGGGATCTCTATTATCCGAAGCCCATGAACTGTCCTGGCCATATGCTCATCTATCGCTCACAACCACGTTCGTATCGCGACCTACCACTGCGACTCTTTGAATTCGGAACGGTCTACCGTTACGAACGTTCGGGAACCCTTCACGGTTTGCTCAGGGTGCGCGGTCTTACCCAAGATGACTCTCATATCTTTTGCACTCCTTCCCAACTGAAGGATGAGTTGGGACGGCTTCTGCGATTTGTCATCGCAATCTTACGCGCGTTTGGCCTTGAGGATTTTGATGCAGAGCTTTCGACGCGACCGGAGAAGTCCGTAGGCAACGATGCCGAATGGGACTTCGCTACCGAGGCCGCCCGGCTTGCCCTTGACACCTCTGGCATCGAGTACTCGATAGCCGAAGGAGAGGGGGCGTTCTATGCACCCAAGATTGATATCCACCTCACGGATGCGATCGGTCGACGATGGCAACTCTCGACGCTCCAGATCGATCTCCAGGAGCCGCAACGGTTCGCGCTGGAGTTCCAAGATACGAGCAATCAGAAGCTTCGCCCCTACATGATTCATCGCGCGCTGTTTGGATCAGTGGAGCGGTTCTTTGCCATATTAACAGAACACTATGCAGGAGCATTGCCAGGCTGGCTGTTAGAGGAGCAGATTCGCATTCTGCCCGTCACTGAGGAGGCCCACGATTGGGCGCACACTGTGGCGCAAACCTGTAAAACTAACGGGTTACGTGTTGTTGTCGGTTCTGCAGGCGAGCCCTTGGGTGGCCGAATTCGAAAGGCGAAGATGGATAAGGTTCCCTATATCCTCGTCGTCGGCAATAATGATGTGAGCGCTGGCACCGTTGGCGTGAACCGCCGAGGAGATGCCAAAGAACAGCGTGGCATTGCACTTGACGTGTTCGTCGCTGAAGCGGTGGGGGCCCTTCAGGAACCTACTCTCGACGCCTTCTGATGGAACATCTCTTTGCCGGTTGGCGCGCACAATTTGTCGCAGGAGAGGATCGCCCAGTCGGATGCGTGTTCTGCACGATCGGCGCCGAGCCAGACCATGATGATGCGCACTACGTGATTGCTCGCGGGGATACCTGTTTTGTGGTGCTCAACCTCTATCCCTATACTTCTGGACATCTCATGGTGGTACCCAATGCGCATGTTGGGGATCTTGCGGGCCTCGATGGTGCGTTAGCTGAGGAGATGTGGGCCTTCATTCGGGCAGCCCATGATGCACTACGCGCGGCCTATCACCCGGAGGGTATCAATGTTGGCATGAACCTTGGCAGAGCTGCTGGGGCAGGAATTGCTGAGCACGTCCACGTGCACCTTGTGCCTCGCTGGTCCGGTGATGCGAACTTTATGTCGACCCTGGCTGAGACCCGAGTTCTACCAGAGACGCTTTCGGACTCACTGATAAAACTGCGCACGCATTGGTCCGCTCACTAACGGTTGGTTAGGTCGCCGAGACGGTGAGCTTGGTCGCGATATGGTCTGGCACGGCATCGTAATGATGAGGTTGGCCCACGAATGAACCTAGGCCATTTGTCATCGCGCGCAGATCGGGAGCGAAGGAGATGAGCTCTGCTGCTGGTACATCGGCTTCTATGCTCACCCATGCGCTATCTGGTGTCGTGGTATGGAGAATTTTGCCGCGTTTCGAACTGAGATAACCAAGGACATCGCCTTGATGGGATACGGGAGCGGTGACCAAGAGGCGGGTGATCGGCTCAAGTAACTGTGATTGGGCTTGGTTAAGGGCCTCTCGCAGGGCCAGGGATCCGGCCATCTTAAAGCTCATCTCGGAGGAGTCGACGCTGTGATATTTGCCATCGATAAGGCGTACGCGTATGTCGGTGATCGGATATCCCACGAGCCCACCAGCCTCCATTGCCTCTAGAATGCCCTTCTCCACCGCGGGGATAAAGTTGCGAGGAATGGCACCGCCAACAATCTCATCTACGAACTCAAAACCGCTATCACGAGACAGTGGCTCGACGATGATGGTGGCGACGCCAAACTGACCATGGCCTCCCGTCTGTTTCTTGTAACGACCCTCTGCCTGTGCGGGTGCACGGAACGTTTCACGATACTGGGTGATCGGTTCGTGAGTCTGTACTTTGAACTGTCCGCGCCGTTGGATGCGTTCAACCGTGATGGCGAGATGGTTGGTGCCAAAACCCTGAACAAGCAGCCGATGGGTTCCTGGTTCACGATCGATCTTGATCCCTGGATCATCACCGGCAACTTTGAAAAGGTTAGCCGCCAGCCGCTCCTCGTCTTGTGGGGCCTCGGTCGTGATCGCGACCGTGAACCCTGGTACCGGGGCTGGGTGGAGGGTCGGTTGATCGGAGGGTTGTACTCCTCGGGTTAAGAGGGTTCCGACAGGAGCGGCGAGCTTTGGAACGACGACAAGGTCGCCGGGATCGATCGCGGGCACTTGACGCAGTTCCGATGGGGTAGGCACGAGGAGTTGATGCAGCCGCTCTTCATGTCCATCGGCCGACGTGAGCACATCATCCGGGTGCAACGCTGCTCCGAGATTCTTGAGGACACTCAATCGCCCGAGATATTGATCCTGTGTTGCCGAGACAACAAGCACCGACCATCCGGGGTGAGGATGCAACGTCGGTGGGGGCACAAGATTGATGAGTGCGTCCACGAGGTGGTGCATGCCCACATCCCCTGTGGCAGAGCCACAGAGCAGTGGAGTGAGGTGGAGGGCTCGCACGCTCGCCGAGAGGGCACGAGCGAGTTCGTCGGTCGGCAATTCTTCGCCGGAGAGATAGCGTTCCATAATTGCATCGTCCTCCTGGACGATTTCATCGAGCAAGGTATCGCGAGCTGTCCGTTCCTGCTCGACGAGGTCCGCAGGAATAACGATCTCGGATTCGGTAGTGCCGTGTTCGAGAAAGCCACGATTGGCGATGAGGTCGATGACTCCACCGAGGCCATTGCCTTCGGGCAACGGAAGCTCGATGGGGTCGATGTGTTGGCCGAGCGTCTCGTGCAAGAGGCTGACGGTCTTGGCAAAGGCCTCAGGATCGCGATCACACTTGTTGATAAAGACCAGACGTGGCAATTGACGGGTGTTCAGCAGGTTCCAGAGGAGGAGTAATTCAGGGTTTGTTACCGTCTGCGCATCGATCACCACGAGTGCGGCATCGGCAGCTTCCATGGCGAGCGCGGTAGTGGCGAAGAATTCGGAGCTACCAGGCGTGTCGATCAGGTTGATCTTGACGTTCTCGTACTCGGTAGCAATCGTGCTTGCGTCTATCGAGTAACCGTGGTTGATCTCCTCTGGCGTGTGATCGGAGACGGTAGTGCCATCCTCGATCCGTCCCTTGTGGGGTAGTGATCCGGCCCGGAATAGTATTGCTTCCACCAAGCTCGTCTTGCCGGCACCTGGGGGGCCAACGCAGACGACGGTGCGGATTTGTTCAGTTGGGTAGGCCTTCACTGGCAGCGCCTCCTTTTGCGTTGGGACGACGCAAACGTCGTTGTACCCACAGTAGCAGAGCATAAGATGGCGTGTGGGCAAGCCAAAAACATCCGTGTATTGCCCCACAGGCGCTTATGGGCAGCTAGGATAGATAAAAAGCTCACTGGGCGTGGCCCACGGAGGTGTAGCTCAAGTGTTTGATGGTAATTTTAGAGCTTCGGTTGATCGCCGTACTGCACCAGTGGGTCGTTCGCTGTCGCGGCTCGGTGTCAGTCCTGACCTCCTTACGGTGATAGGTATCGTCTTCTCGATCGGGGCCGGAGTAGCGGTTGGATTTGGAGAGCTCTATGTAGGGTTCGGGTTGCTCCTACTCGGCGCGATACCGGATCTGCTTGACGGGCCGGTTGCCAAAGCGGCCCAGACCTCCTCGAGCCGTGGTGCCTTTTTCGATTCCTTTGCTGATCGCATCAGTGATCTGGCCATTCTTGGTGGATTGAGTATTTATTTTCTCGGCGTGCACGACGAACTCTTCGCGGTGCTCTCCTTTTTCGGTTATGGGTTTGCCTCGTTGATCTCCTATCAACGGGCCAAGGCCGAGTCGCTGGGTTTGAGCGGTAAGGGCGGGATCATGGAACGCGCAGAGCGCGTTGTTCTTCTTCTCGTCGCCTTGTTGATCCATCCCTTGCTACGCATTGCGCTCCTCGTACTCCTCGTCGGATCGGTGGTCACCGTGGTGCAGCGTTTCGTCTCGATTTGGCGCCAGGCTTCGCGTCGTCCTGATCGTGTTGCGGCACTGGCACGGATAACAAATCTTCGGCGTGTCAATCGACGTCGGCGTATCCGTTCTCGAGCGAGTCTCCAACGCTTCTTGCCTGGCGCTACTGGGCGTGCCAGCTTCTCTCGGCGACACTCCGCAGGTCGCAAGCGAGCTTGATTTCGCGAGTACGCCTTCTGCGCACGGCGGTTGCGGTGCTGAACCGCGTTCCACGGGTCCTCGATCCAGTCGTGTGGACGATTGCTGGAGTGACAAGTTATGCGAGCAATGGCGAGCGGCGCGCGATCGTTCGTGGTAATCAGCGTCTTGCGTTGAGCGCCCGCAGTGGGTCCCAGGTGATCGCTCGATCGCGACTCGAGCTTTCTACTTATCGCGCGTTTTATTTTTATGCTCGTTACTGGGTCGAGGTCCTGCGCGTGCAGTCCCTCGCCCCAGAGGACATCGTGTTAGCGGTCGATCCGGTATGGGCAGAGGATTTCGTGGCACGGCGTATGGCATCAGCGCCTACGATAGCGGTGCTTGCCCATGTTGGTAACTGGGAGTGGGGTGGTGCATGGGTGTCGTTGGCTTGCAATGGGGTCACCGCTGTCGCCGAGGCACTCGACGATACTGAGATGACCGAATGGTTCCTCACCGCACGGAGACGACTTGGTATGGAGATCGTGCTGACCGGCGGCGACGTTGTTCGTACGCTTTTGAAGGCGTTACGGCAGGGAAAGTTGGTGGCACTTGTCGTCGATCGTGATGTCAGCGGAACCGGTGAGGCGGTTGACTTTCTCGGCACGCGTGTGCCCCTCTCGAGCGGTCCTGGAGTCCTAAGTGTCATGAGTGGTGCGCCGATCTACCCGGTGGGAACCTACCAGCGGCGTGGCCGGCAAGAGGTGCGGTTCTACCCACCAATTGTTCCACCACAGGAGGGGACCAGGGCTGAACGTGTCAGTGCAGTGATGCGCCAGGTAGCCCAGGCCTTGGAGGTCATCGTGACCGAAGAGCCCGGTCAATGGCACAATTTTCAAAAATACGAGCTTCCGGCCACTCGGGAGGTTGATTGAAGGTCGTTGAGATCTCTCCCTACGATCTTGGTTCGGTGGGTGGTGTACAGGCCCAGGTGAGCGGCCTCGCGCAAGCCCTTCGCTCGCTCCAGTGCGAGGTGGAGATCCTCGCACCGGGCAATGGTGAAGGCGTTGGGGCTTCGTTGGGGTCGGTGTCTCGTTGGCGTGCCAACGGTTCTGTTGCGCCGGTTACGCTGTTTCCGCGCATGAACCAGATCTCTGGGGTTCTGGAGTGGGCAGACGTGATCCATCTACATGAACCCTTTGCGCCAATGGCCGGGGTCGCCATCCTTCGCTGGGCGTACACCCATGATGCCCTTGGTCGTCTTTGGGTCACCTTTCATCGAGATGGAGTCTCCGCGGGTTATCGCCGCTGGGCACAGTGGTGGGCCTACCTATTGCCACGGTCGGATCATCAGATTGCGGTTTCACCATTTGCTGCGCGTACCGCGGAGATCGTTGCCGGGGTTTACCCACAGCAGATCCCCAATGGCGTCGCACTCGGTGACAATCTCACGCACACCCAGGAGGAGTGCGAACTGAGTGATGGGAGCGCAGTTGGTCGCTCTTTCGCGGAGTACCGTGTGCTGTTTGTAGGACGCCATGAGGAACGCAAGGGTCTCGAAGTTGCGCTCCAAGCACTCACCTCGCTGGAAATGGCGGTGCGCCTGATCGTTGTCGGTAGCGGTCCGCTCACGGGGGCCTTGCAGGCGCGGTATCCCGACAGAAGGGTCGACTGGTTGGGTCGGGTCGACCAGGCAACGCTCACGACGCTCTATCGGAGTGTCGATGTGGTGGTGGCGCCCTCCTTGGCGGGGGAATCCTTTGGAGTCGTGCTGTTAGAGGCGATGGCAAATGGTGCAGTGGTCATCGCGAGTGATATTCCGGCGTACCGATGGCTCAGTCGACAGGGATCTTCAGCGGTGCTGGTTCCCCCCCGAGACGCTGATGCACTTGCCATGGCACTACATAACGTGTTGACGCACCCCGAATTCAGGGACAGTCTGCGTCGGCGCGCGTTCGAACAGGTCCGCTCCTTCGCATTCGATGCCCTCGCCGAGCGATACCTGCAGCTGTTTCTCGCTCCATGATCGATGCGGTCAAGGTGATGGTGAGTCGAACGAAGGCGCAGCGCTATGGCTGGACGTTGCTGGGGCGTCACCATCGGTGAACTGGTAGATTGATAGAGGAACGTACAACTGCGACGTAACGATAACGAATTGAGATCGTGAGGTAGAAGTGGCAATGGGTTCGGATTCTGTGAGCATTTGGGGCTATGACACGCCAAATGTGCGTTCGGCGCGGGTGAGACAGGTGGTTATCCGCCTTGTCGCGGCATGGTTCGTGGCGGGTGGGATCGCTGTCATTGTGCTGACGCTCGCGTTTGGGCTGACTGGGATCCTCCCTATCGCGGTGACGATCGTGGCTGGTGTGATCATCGGGGTCCTGATCACCGCCGTCGCTACGGTCATTGGGCCGGCTCGTCTTGGTCGACGATTACCGTGGGTTGAGCCGGAGGCAGCGGATCGTAGACGGATCGACACCCTCCTCTCTGGCTTGGGATTCCAGCTTGGTATTCCGGTCTGCCGTGTTGCAGTCGTTGCCTATCCGATGGTTAATGCCGCGGTACTCGGACGTAAGGAGCCGGTCGTCGTCATCACGACTGGTGCACTCCGTGAATTGGAGACCATCGAGTTGGAGGCGTTGCTCGCCCGCCAACTTGGAGAGCTGCGACTTGGATTGGTTGGCCTCAATTCGTTAGTGGCCTACTGGGATCAGGTGTTCCATCGCGCGGGCCGCCAACTCAGCGATTGGCAACGGGCCGAGGCGGTACTACTGGATCGACTTGGCGTGTCCGTTACTCGCTATCCACCTGCCATGGCAGCGGTGCTGGAGAAGGCGCTCGCGAGTCGATCGGTGCCTGCGACGAGCCTACCGGCATGGCTGTGGCTCTGCCCAGTTGGTGTCGAGGACCTTGAGGCGGACCTTACACTTCGTGAGCAGCTGCTACTCGATGAGGTCTGGACGATAGGCGCATCTTAGCGGTTTTGTAGTGGAACGTACTAGGCTGTGTACTAGGACGTAACTGAGGAGGCGACGGTGGCTGAGTTGACAGAAGGTACTGCCAGGGTGAAGCGTGGACTCGCGGAGATGTTGCGAGGCGGCGTCATCATGGATGTCGTCAACGCCGAACAAGCGAAGATTGCTGAGGATGCCGGTGCTGTTGCCGTCATGGCACTCGAACGGGTTCCCGCTGACATTCGTCGTGATGGTGGTGTCGCGCGTATGAGCGACCCGGCGCTAATTCGCGAGATTCAAGATACCGTCACGATTCCCGTGATGGCGAAGGTGCGGATTGGCCACTTTGCTGAGGCACAGATGTTAGAGGCGATGGAGGTGGACTACATCGACGAGAGTGAGGTACTCACCCCCGCAGATGAAAGCTATCATGTCGATAAGTGGGCCTTTCAAGTACCGTTTGTCTGTGGTGCGACAAACCTCGGTGAGGCGCTGCGACGTATCTCAGAGGGGGCGGCTCTGATCCGCTCAAAGGGTGAGGCTGGCACCGGCAACGTGGTAGAGGCTGTCCGCCATCTGCGTTCGATCACCTCGGATCTTCGTGCCATAGCGACCGCATCGGAGCAGGAACTTTTTGGCTGGGCGAAGAAGCTCTCCGCACCCTATGAGCTTGTCGCCGAGATTCATGCCAACGGCGGTCACCTTCCCGTACCGTTGTTCTGTGCTGGTGGAATTGCAACACCAGCCGATGCGAGTTTGGTAATGCAACTAGGAGCTGAGGCGAATTTCGTTGGATCGGGTATTTTCAAGAGCGGTGATCCAGCGAAGCGGGCGCGAGCCATCGTTGAGGCGACAACGCATTTCCAAGATCCAAAGGTGTTGATTCGCGTCTCCGAGCATCTTGGAGAGGCGATGGTTGGTATCGAAATGGATGCTCTTGACCAGCATCTGGCTGACCGAGGTTGGTAGGAGGGTCGGTCTTCGATGCGGATCGGAGTGATTGCCCTCCAGGGTGATTTCCGCGAACATCTTGCTATGGTCGCTTTGCTGGGCTGGCAAGGTGTGGCCGTCAAGGAACCGAGTCAGTTGCTCGGGCTCGATGGTTTGGTGTTTCCCGGTGGCGAATCGACCACGCAGTGCATCCTGAGTGAAGCAAGTGGCCTGCGTCAGCCGCTCGCAGCAGAGGTGAAGTCCGGACTGCCGGTCTTTGGCACCTGTGCAGGTTTGATCATGTTGGCCCGAACCATTATTGGCGGGCGTCCGGATCAGTGGAGCTATGGAGCCCTTGACGTGACGGTGCTCCGCAATGGGTTCGGTCGACAGGTTCGCTCTTTCGAGGCTGACCTCGCCGTTTCGGGGCTTGACACCCCCATGCGTGCAATCTTTATTCGAGCACCAGTCATCACCGAGACGGGTGACAAGGTTGAGACCCTCGCCTCAGTGGAGTATCGATTTGTCGACGGTACGAGTCGGGTGCTCCCGGTCGTGATCGCTGGTGGATCGATCGTTGCAACCTCATTTCATCCAGAGGTATCGCAGGATCCACGTTTGCACGAGTTGGCCTTCACCCGTTAGGCCCAGCTACGGTGGGGTGGTATCGTGAGTACGTTGGAACGAAGAGAGGTAATACATGTCGGGTCACTCCAAGTGGGCGACGATCAAACACAAAAAGGGCGCACAGGATAAGGCGCGGGGAAAACTCTTTGCAAAGTTGATTCGTCAAATTGAGGTAGCTGCACGAGAGGGTGGCGGGGATCTGAGCGCGAATGCCAACCTCCGCGGTATGGTTCAGAAGGCTCGTGATAACTCTGTCCCCGCAGCGACCATCGATCGCGCCATCAAGCGAGGGACGGGCGAGCTCGAAGGGGTTCGCTATGAAGCGATTACTTACGAAGGCTACGGTCCGGGCGGTATCGCAGTGATGGTGGAGTGTCTGAGCGACAATCGGAATCGTACTGGTGCCGACGTCCGGTCGGCCTTCTCGAAGTCCGGTGGTTCCCTGGCGGAACCGGGAGCGGTCAATTGGCAGTTTTCACGTAAAGCAGTGATGCACGTGGATGGTGCTGCCCCTGAGGAGGAGGTGATGCTCGCCGTCCTTGCTGGTGGTGGTGAGGATCTGACCCGCATCGAAGATGAATGGCAGATTACCGGACCTCCGACGTCCCTGGTTGAGTTAAAGGCGGCGGTCGAAGAGGCGGGGTGCACGATCCATTCAGCCGAAGTAGAGTTGGTGCCGCAGTCGACGATTGCCATCGATGACGCTAGTGATGCAAGGAAGGTACTCCGGCTCATCGATGCCCTTGAGGATCTCGATGATGTGCAGAATGTGATTGCAAACTTCGATATACCGGATGAGTTTTTTGAGGAGCTTGAGGACTAAGTGCCCGAGTTGCAGCTGGGCGACCTTGCTCCAGAGTTCAATCTGATCGGTACTGGTGACCGATGGTATGCATTGCAAGAGTTCCTAGGCCGTCCGGTGGTGCTCGCCTTTTATCCGGATGATTTTTCGCCTGTCTGCACCACACAGTTGCGCGCCTATTCGGCGAATATCGACGACTTTACCCAGCTGGGTGCCGTAATGCTCGGCATCTCCCCGCAAACGTTGAGCTCGCACGAATCCTTCAAAGATAGGCTCGGCATTCGGTTCCCGCTCCTGTCCGACCGTGAGCGCTCGGTGGCCAAGGCGTACGGGGTGTTGGGCCCGCTTGGGTTCTATCGCCGTTCTGTCTTTGTACTCGATCGTGAGCTCCACATTGTCTATCGCCATGTTTCACGAGCAGGTCTAACATTTCGGAGCTCCGACGAGCTGCTGCAGGCGGTGCAAAAGGCGGTTGCCTAGAGGGGGTCGGTGCCGTTTCCGGCCGGTGCGGAACGGGTGATCGATCATATGTATTAGTTTGGAGGGATGCACGGTGAAATCGGCACACCCAAGGCCTTCGATATTTCCTTCGACTCCTTTCTGGTGGGGGCCAAGACGGTTGCCTTGGCGGGATGGTTCTTATGACGGTTGTACTCGGCATCGACCCAGGTCTCAAACGTGTTGGGTACTCCGTGCTCGAACAGACACAAACGGGGATTGGTCTCCGTTGCGCCGGCTTGATCACCACTGACCCAGAGGTCTCTCTTGGGGATCGACTATCGGATATCTTCGGTTCGGTGGATGAGTTGATCCAAGAGTACCAACCAAATCAACTCGTGCTTGAACGGATCCTCTTTGCAAAGAATGTTACTTCGGCACTGCTCGTTGCCCAGGCGGTTGGGGTGATCAAACTCGCCGGTGCTCAGCATGGCCTCGAAGCCAGCGAGATCGGTGCGAACCAGGTCAAGCTCTCGCTCTCCGGTGATGGACACGCCTCAAAGGCGCAGATGAAGAAGATGGTGGTGCTGTTGTTGGGCCTGCAGCGAGCGCCGGAACCAGCCGATGTCTCGGATGCGATCGCGATCGCCTATGCTCATCTCTCTGGCAATTGGAGTCGCGGTTGATTGGTTTTCTCGCCGGTACGGTACAGGGAATAGAACCGCCGATGGCGGTGGTACGAGTCGGTGGTATCGGCTATGAAGTGGCGCTCTCTTCGGCACAACTCGCCCAGCTCACGCTGGGCAGCGAGGTCGAGCTCTCCATCAGGACGATCGTACGAGCGGATGCCATCATGCTTTACGGGTTCGCGGATGTACTCGAGCGGTCGCTCTTTGATGAGCTGCTCAAGGTGCAAGGTGTTGGTCCGAGTGTGGCGCTTGGACTACTTTCAACGCTAGGCGTGCAGGGATGTTATGAGGCGGTCGCTGCCGAGGATCTCGCCCGCTTGAAGAGCGCGCCGGGGGTCGGGGAGAAGACGGCGCGGCGTATCATCGTTGATCTGGGGGCTGCAGCACGGCGATCGGGAGTACCCTTGTCGGCGCTTGCTGCTCGCTCTGAGGTGCGTGAGGCCTTGCTCAGTTTGGGTTTTCGGGCGAGTGAGTGTGAACCGGTCCTCGTGCGCATCCCCGCTGCCTTTGGTCTTGAAGATGCATTGAAATGGGCATTGAAGGAGTTGCAACGTTGAGCCCACGCAGAGAGGTACTTGGAGATGACTTACGTAGTGAGGTCAGTGTCGAGAAGAATCTCATCGACACCTATGACGCTCACGTCGACTCTGCGCTCCGACCCTCTCTGCTTGAGGAGTTCATCGGACAGAGCGAACTCAAGTCGCAATTGCGAGTCGTCCTCCAGGCTGCTGATTCACGTGGCGAGCCGCCGGACCATCTTCTCTTTGCAGGTCCTCCTGGCCTTGGGAAGACGTCGCTGGCCTTCATTGTGGCCGAGGAACTCGGTCGTGGCATCAGGGTGACCTCCGGGCCAGCGCTTGGACGAGTTGGCGATCTAGCCGCATTGCTGTCCGATCTCAAAGCCGGTGACGTGCTCTTCATCGACGAGATTCATCGCCTACCACGACCGGTTGAAGAGCTTCTCTATATCGCCATGGAGGATTTTCGACTGGATGTAGTCATTGGAAAAGGGCCAGGTGCGCGTACCCTACGGCTGGAGATCCCGAGGTTTACCCTTGTGGGGGCGACCACGCGGTCTGGGATGGTCTCAGGACCTCTGCGTGATCGTTTCGGTTACTCCTATCGGCTTGACTACTACTCCGATCCAGAGTTGCGTCAGGTTGTATTGCGTTCAGCCAAGCTGATGCATATGCAACTCACCACGAGTGCCGCCGATGAGATCGCGTCACGTTCTCGAGGTACGCCGCGGCTAGCGAACCGACATCTGCGACGGGTACGGGACTATGCCGAAGTAGAGGGCACCGAAGTGGTGACCCATGAGCTGGCCTCCGATGCTCTTGAACTCTTTGGCGTCGATAAGCTCGGGCTCGATAAGGTGGACCTTGAAATTCTCCGGGTACTCTGTGAACGCTTCGAGGGCCGGCCGGTTGGTGTGAGCTCTATCGCGGTGAGTGTCCATGAGGACGCCGGTACCCTCGAGGAGGTCTATGAGCCGTTTCTGATCCAGAGAGGACTGCTGTTACGTACACAGCGAGGTAGGTTGGCTACCGAACGCGCCTATCGGCACCTTGGATTGGCTGTCCCAACCGAACAACCGTGAACGCAGGAGTCGAGACCCTATGGTTTCCTTCAGCGAGACCCGTGAGTTGCGACGACGTTAGAGGGGCAATGCTGGCCGAACTGGGTTTGGCATCCCGATGGGTGAAACGGACCGCGGTCCAGGACGGAGCGAACCGTAGATCGATGTGCGCAGTCGTGGATACGCTGCATGCGATAGTAGGTCAACCTGTGGTGTTCACCACACCCCATTGACCCGTGTGCCGCGACACATCAGCGAGTTCGATGGCACCAGTCAGAGATTGAGCAGTGCTGGTTGCATCCTCCTATTCTTCCTCTCCGGTAGTATTCGTCTGCGTGGGTGGAATCAGCATCCTGTGCGCGATGTTGAGGATAAGCGGAACGGCAAACCCATCTCGGGTGCTGGAATTCGGGTTCGCGCCTTTGGCTGGTAGCCTGAAGGAGAAGTTTGCATGAGGAGAAGGCATGAGAAGGTATCGGTGCACGAATTGCGGTAATGTGACGCGGTTTGATGTGACCTCAATGGTTCGTAGTCGATGTTTTTATCATTACAGCGTTGCGGGAGACCTGGAGATTGAGGAACCTGAAGAGATTTCTCGGGTGGTCGAGGAGGTGTCATGTCGATGGTGTGCGACCCCAAAATTTGTCGAGATCATCACTCAGGGGGCTGAGCACAGCGTTAGCGAGGCATGATGAGTGAGTCGAGTCAGCCAGGCCGGCCACGCCGCCCAGCCCCGATTTGGCAGGCTGGTGAGGTCGTTGAGGTGGTCGTCGAGACGCCAGAGACCAGCAGCTTACGTATCCAGTTACCGCAGCCGGAGCCTTTTCTTCCAGGACAGTACTACAACATCCGTATTCCGGTCGATGGGCGACCGCGTCCCATCCAGCGCGCTTACTCCGTTGGATCCAGCCCACATCCGCGTTTTGACATTATCGAGGTTGGTGTCAAGGAGATGGAAGGGGGCTTGGTCTCGCCGGTCCTTGTCCGGGAGTGTCCAGTGGGTTCGATCCTTGAGGTGCGCGGGCCTTATGGTGCCTTCACCTGGACTGAGGAGGAGGGTGGTCCCGTTCTCTTGATCGGTGCTGGTTCCGGTGTGGTGCCCCTCATGGCCATGATCCGCTATCAAGTCTCCAAGGGGACGACCGTTCCGATGCACCTCGTCTTTAGCTCGAAATCTGCTGAGTATGTCATCTATCGGGATGAACTCTCAGCCTTAGCGCTACGGTACGACTGGCTCCAGGTCACGCACACGTTCACTCGTGAGACGGACAACCCATTGGCGCGCTACCATCGACGCATCGACAAGGAGATGGTGGAGGAGGTCTTCGTAGAGACGGCTCCCAAGCTCGCGTATCTGTGCGGCCCTCCGGAGATGGTCGATGATTGTGAGCGGTCGCTTCTGGAGTTGGGTCTGGAACCAGATGTGATCAAGACAGAGAAGTACGATTAATGCTGCTGATCGATCGACCGATCTTTCACCGAGATGGGCGTCGATTTGCTCACCTGATCAGTGACCTGTCCTTAGATGAGCTTCATCGTGGGGCTCGTCGATTAGGTCTCGATCGTAGTTTCCATCGCGACCATTATGACATTCCGGAGGAGTATGTGGCAGCGGTGCTGGCGGCAGGTGTCCGCCAGGTAGACCCACGCGAGATTGTTCGGGCGCTTCGCCGGGCCGGGCTGCGTGTGCCGCGAACTCGATAACGATGCCTATAGAGATCGAGCGTCAACTCGAGGAGTTGTTGACGGAGCGAGGGGTCGTGGCAGCCGGGTCTGGTGCGACGAGCACCCTGCATTTTGATGCACATCAGGCCCGACTCCGCATCGCTGCGGGCCAGGCCGACGAGGACCATTTCACCTTCCGTAACCCCCAACGGGCGGCGACCTTACAGAGCACTTTCCCATGGAGTCGGGGATATGTGTCTATCGCGATTCCTTATCGCACGACCCTTGAGGACGTTGCGGTCGTCGCTGGCTATGCCCAGCATCACAGTTATCGTTACCTACGCGCGACGTTGGCGGCTGCGGTGACCAGTCTGCGAGCGTCAGGACTGCGCGCAACATCGTTATACGATGCAAACCAGGCCTTCGACAAGGCGTTGGCCCGTCGTGCCGGGATCGGACTGGTGGGACGCCATTCCCTGGTGATGGTGCCCAAGGTGGGTGCGCGCGTGGTGCTCGGATCGATCTTCACCGAGGAGGTGCTCAAGGTCCAGATCGGACACCGCTTTGGAGTCGACCCCTGTCGAGGGTGTCGCCGCTGCGTGGATGCCTGTCCCACGGGTGCGATTCGCTTGCCCGGGGTCATCGTGGCTTCTCGTTGTATTGCTAATATTCTCCAACAAGAGAGCTGGTCGTTCGATGATCGTCGGGAGGTGGGGACGCGCGTCTATGGGTGTGATAGCTGTATCGATGCGTGTCCAATCGGCTGGCGCCGTCGCGAGCCAGCCGATCTTGCGCCCCTTGTTCGTTGGCTGCGTGAGGGCGACCGAGAACTCCTCGACGAACTAGGGCATTGGTATATCCCTCGACGCGATCCATTTTATGTCCGTCGCAATGTTGCCAACGCGTTGAGGAACCGAGGTTCTTTGACCTACGATGAACGACGCGCGCTTGCCCGCCTCTGCACCGCCAGCGACCAACGGCATCGAACAGAGGGCTTGCGTTCCTTACTCGGAGTACGGTGGGCACGATGATGCGTCACGTGTTGATTACCAATGATTTCCTGCCTAAGGTAGGCGGGATCCAGGCCTACCTTGGCGAGATCTATCGAAGGCTTGACCCGGAGTCCTTCTTGGTGATCACCACGACGGTTCCGGGAGCTTCGGAGTTCGATCGGACCTTTGGTGCACCCGTTGTGCGTCTAGGGGAGCGTCTCTTGCCGACACCATCCACGATCACCACGCTGCGACAGTCGCTAGCGAGCTTCGATCCTGAGTTGGTGGTTTACGATCCAATCTTTCCAATTGGCGCGGTCGGCGACGCGCTCGGGCGTCCGTACGCAGTCATTGCCCATGGTGCCGAGGTTCGCGTTCCCGCCTACCTGCCTCTGGTACGTGCACAGCTCCAGCGCACCATTCGTGGTGCCCGTGGAGTGATCGCAGCGGGAGGTTATCCTGCGGATGAGGTATGCCAACTCGCTCCTAGCGCGAGCGTCTTTGTGGTCCCCCCTGGCATCGATGCGAGTCGTTATTGCCCTCTGGAGGAGGATGACCGTTCCCGACTGCGTCGTCAGTGGATGACCAACCCTGAGCGGCAACTCATTCTCTTTGTCTCACGCCTGGTACCTCGTAAAGGTGCCGATACCCTTCTGCGTGCTGCGGCCGAGCTTGACGCGAGGACCGGTGCAGAGATCCATATTGTCGGCGATGGGCGCGATCGGGCGCGTCTCATGCGACTCGCCGCAGCGGTCCCCAGCTCGGTGGTCTTCCATGGTCCCCTCGCAGAGGAGGCCAAAATTGAGCTATATCAGGCGGCCGATCTCTTCGTCTTCCCTGCCCGAGATCGGTGGTTTGGGATCGAGCGAGAGGGGTTTGGCATCGTCATCCTTGAGGCCCAGGCGTGCGGAACGCCCGCTATCGTCGGAGCCTCTGGGGGAACCGGTGAGGCGCTCGCTCCTAAGAGCGGGCACCTCT
Organism: Ferrimicrobium sp.; assembly: GCF_027364955.1. Taxonomy (NCBI): domain Bacteria; kingdom Bacillati; phylum Actinomycetota; class Acidimicrobiia; order Acidimicrobiales; family Acidimicrobiaceae; genus Ferrimicrobium; species Ferrimicrobium sp. Next base: position 75,440 of record NZ_DAHXOI010000003.1, on the reverse strand, counting down.
TGGAGGTAGCGGGGCCGAAGGAGCTGGCTCGGTTGCTGCGTGAGCTACTGGCGGATCCGGCACGTCTCAAGTTGTACCGCCGCGAGACAAGCGCATACATTCGAACGAATTTTGACTATGATCAGCTAAGTAAGGCATATGAGGCATCACTGCACGCCTTGGCTCGTGGGTAGAGTCAATGGGTAGAGGAGGAAGCGATGGATATCACATCGGACTCAAAGGAGATCCCTGCGAGTGTTGACGCCTGTTTTCAGGCCGTTGTTGAGGTTGAAAGCTATCCAACGTGGGCCTCTGATGTACGGAGCGTTCAGGTCGTTGAGCATGATACCGCTGGTCGACCACTGAGGGTCGCGTTTCGTACCGGTGCCTTCGGACGGAGTGCGTCGTATACCTTGCTCTATGATTACAGCGATGCACCACACTCCATCAGCTGGAGTCAGGTGGCAGGGGATATCACCTCAAAGATGGACGGCCGCTACACTTTTGATCGCAGTGCGAACGAAATGACGCAGGTCACCTACGAGCTCTCCGCGGAGCTCATCGTTCCGCTACCGTCTTTTGTGAAGCGTAGGGCTGAGGTCAAGATCATTCGAACCGCCCTTGACGATCTTGCGGAGCGAGTGCAGTCGCATGCGAACGGGGAACTCGCTGACGGGACGCATAGCTAGGACCGTCCCGCGAACCTATCTCCGGTTGATCTTTGGGAACCGGTCCGTCGGTGCAGTACTCGCTAGCTCGGCGTAGGGAAGCTGCCGTCCGATGTGTGGTTGTGTTGTCGGCGTTGAACTCCCCAGTCGGGCTGGTCTGGGGTTCTCGGTCCGCCCGTCTGACCGGTCAAGGCCATGATCGGAAGCTGTGGGCGAACTCTCGCATTCGGCGACGGTGTTCCTGCGCAGCGAGGGATTGTTATCGGTAGGAACTCGTTCGGGGCATCTTAGCGATGGCGGAGGCGACTGCTTCGAGTGCGAGGTTGAACTCCGTGGTCGGTTCGCTCAAGGTGAAGCGGAACTGGTGCGCGGTGGTTGAGGTGGTGGCGTAAAAGTTCGTTCCCGGTGCAACCCGGATGTGCTCATGGGTGAGTTGCAGCAGTGCATGCAAGGAATCAGCGGTGTCGACCCAGACATTGATGCCGGAGCCGGTCGCCTTCATTTGGAAAAGGTCTGCTACCGCTGTTCGCCGCTCACTATAGGCGAACTGGGCCGCCAATGTAAGGTCCTGGATTTTCGCATCAGTGAGCATTTGGTGCAAGGTAGCCTGGAGAAGCTTGGATGACCAGGAGGGTCCCAGGGTGCGTCTACGGTTGAGATCGGCGACCAGATCATGGTTGGCGAATACAGCGGCAAGGCGGAGGTCCGGACCATGGGACTTCGAGAAACTCAAGATATAGACGATTCGGCTGCCGAGCGTTTCGGCCATCGTCCAGAGCGGCTCGCCACTCACTAGGCCAGAGTGGTCGTCCTCTAGCACCATTACCTCAGGGTATTGACCGAGAATCTCTGCGATCTCAAGGGCCCGTTGTTTGGAGAGTGAGGAGCCCGTTGGATTCTGCGATCGAGGCTGTAGCAAAACTGCACCGACACCACCTTTCGCTAGTTCGGCGCGCAGGCCAGTGGTACTGATACCCTGATCGTCGACGGCAACCGGTCGGATTTCAAGGCCATGACTCTCCACGAGATCGTAGAGGGCGGGGAAGTTGGGCTCTTCGAGAATAACGGCCCGATGGTAGGAGGGGCCGATAGCCAATACGCGATCAATGGCATCGAGAGCACCATCGACGATGGTGAGGTCGAAGTCGGACTCAGTGAGACGGCTGGGGACCAACTGGGCGAGGGTATCGACCAACGGTGGATAGACCGGTGGGTCGAGGTAGGAGGATATCGCAGAACTACCCAGGTGGACGAGGGATGCAACTGGACTTGGGAGCAGGCGAGGATCGGGGACGCCTGAGGCAAAGTCCAGTGCATAGCTCTGGGAGTCCTCATAGAAGTGCCAACGTGGGGCTGCGGGTGTGAATCTCGTTGTCTCGGTCACGAAGCTCCCTCGACGTCCATGGGAACTCAAGAGTCCGAGCTGTGCCAGGTGTGACCAGGAGGCGGCGACGGTCGTTGGCGAGACGCCAAGATGGTCAGCCAGTTGTCGTATCGACGGCAAACGATCGCCCGATCGGAGTCTGCCGTCGCGTGTGAGCTGGATAAACGCTTCAGTGAGACCGCGCATACCATTGCGGCTAATTGCAGATCCGAGCATCTGGCAGATCTCTTCGGTGGTGTGGAAGTTGGACCTCTCAATCATCGATGGGTAGCTTAGCAGATCATAAAGAATGTTTGGTACATTAAACCCTCTATGGGTCATACAATGTTGGCTATTATAGGAGAAGTTAGCCGTAATCGTAGGAGGGACAACGTGGCCGATAGTCTTTTGCAACGCCATCGAGCGGTGCTACCAACATGGATTTCACTCTATTATGACGAACCGATCCAAATTGAACGTGGTGAGGGTCGCTATGTCTTTGATGCGGATGGGCGCCGCTATCTCGATTTCTTTGGAGGGATCTTGACCACTATGGTCGGTCATGCGGTCCCCGAAGTCGTTGATGCGATTGCCGAGCAAGCAGGTCGGATCATTCATAGTTCAACCCTCTACCTGATTGAACCAATGGTGGAGCTCGCTGAACGCCTAGCGGCTCAGTCAGGGATCCCTGATGCCAAAGTATTCTTCACTACGTCGGGGACCGAGGCCAATGATGCAGCGTTGTTGCTCGCCTCTTCCTACCGTCGGTCGAACCAAGTGATTGCGATTAAGAATAGCTATCACGGGAGATCTTTCACGCAGATCTCGGTGACCGGCAACCGCAACTGGTCGCCATCTTCCTTCTCACCATTGGCTGTGAGCTGGCTGCAAGGTGGGTCACGCTTGCGTGGTCCGCTGGCAGGCCTCACCGATGCCGAGTACCTTGCCCGTGGTAAGGCAGACCTCGAAGATGTTTTGATGACAACCACCAGTGGGGATGTCGCGGCCATTATCGCTGAGCCGATCCAGGGGGTTGGGGGATTCTGTTTACCTCCTGATGGATATTTTGGTGAGCTCCAAAAGATCCTGGCTCCGCATGGCATTCTCTACATCTCCGATGAGGTTCAGACCGGCTTCGGTCGCACGGGCGAGCATTTTTGGGGTTATGAGGCACAGGGCGTCCAGCCGGACATGATCACCTTCGCAAAGGGTGTTGGCAATGGTATGGCGCTGGCGGGCGTTATTGCTCGCGGAGAGATTATGGACTCGCTCGGGGCGAGTTCGATCTCGACCTTTGGCGGTTCGCCGGTGGCGGCGACTGCGGGAGTGGCGACCTTTGACTATCTGCTGCGCCATCAGCTACAACAGAATGCTCTCGAGCGTGGCGCCGAACTCCGACAAGGGCTCGAGGAAGCGGCCGCCACCAACCCCTCTATTGGGGAGATTCGCGGCAAGGGTTTGATGCTTGGTGTGGAATTCGTTGAGGGACCCAACATGGATCCAGCACCGAAGTTGGCCAATGAGGCGTTAGAGCATGCCAAACGGCGCGGACTCTTGATCGGCAAGGGTGGTCTCTTCGGTAACGTCTTGCGCATTGCTCCTCCGCTATCGGTCACCCAGGAGGAGATGGGCGAAGCCATCGCGATCTTCAAAGAGGTACTAGGGGGTGCTCAGGTATGACGCGCGAGTTGATTGGCCACTTTATCGATGGCAAGGAGATCTTTGAGGGAGACGAGCGGGGCCCGGTCTATAATCCGGCACTCGGTCGACCGGTTCGCGAAGTACTCTTCGCCGACGAGGCTGTCGTCGATCATGCGGTTGCTGCGGCAAAGGCCGCTCAGGTCGGATGGGGCGAGGAATCACTAGCACGCCGCCAACGTGTGATGTTCGACTACCGGAGTCTTTTGCTGGCGCATCGCAACGAGATTGTTGCGCTGATCAGCGAGGAACACGGCAAGGTCCTTGGTGACGCTGGTGGCGAGTTTGCCCGAGGGGTCGAGGTAGTCGAGTTTGTCACCGGTCTACCTCAGCTGCTCAAGGGGCAGTACAACGATTCGGTTTCCCGTGGGGTTGATGCCATGTCGGTGCGATATCCTCTCGGTGTGGCGGCAGGGATTACGCCTTTCAATTTTCCGGCGATGGTCCCGATGTGGATGTTCCCGGTTGCACTCGCCACCGGTAATGGTTTCGTTCTCAAACCCTCAGAAAAGGACCCCTCTACAGCGTTACGCCTTGCGGAACTCTTCGTCGAGGCTGGCGGACCACCGGGGCTCTTCAATGTCGTCAATGGGGATCAGCGGACCGTTGGCCGCATCCTTGAACACCCCGATATCAAGGCCATCTCGTTTGTCGGGTCTACTCCCATTGCCCGATCCATCTATGAACGCGCCGCTCACGCTGGCAAGCGCGTTCAGGCTCTCGGCGGAGCAAAGAATCACATGGTGGTGTTGCCGGACGCAGATGTTGAGACGGTCGCCGAGGCGGCTGTCTCCGCGGCGTATGGTAGCGCGGGTGAGCGTTGCATGGCCATTTCGGTGATGGTGCTCGTCGGTGACGATGGCGAACAGTACCTATCTGCCATCAAGGAGCGGATGCAACAGCTCACTGTCGGTTCCTATCTTGACCCCAAATCAGAGATGGGCCCTCTCATCACCGGCGTTCATCGCGATCGCGTTGCACGTCTTGTCAGTGAGGCAGAGGCAAAAGGGGCGACGATCATGGTTGATGGCCGACAACATCCACTTGTCAAGGAGGCTGGCTTCTTCTTTGGACCCACCCTCATCGATGGTGTCCGTTTGGATATGGATGCCTATCGAGAGGAGATCTTCGGTCCCGTTCTACTCGTTTTACGGGCGTCGACCCTTGATGAGGCCATCGCTCTGGTTAACGAGAACCCCTATGCCAACGGAGCCGCTATTTTTACAGGCAGTGGTGGTGCGGCACGAACCTTCATCCGGAATATCGACTCCGGGATGGTTGGTGTTAATGTGCCGATACCGGTCCCAGTGGCCTATCACTCCTTTGGTGGATCGAAGTTTTCGCTCTTCGGAGATACTCATGTGCACGGGGAAGAGGGGATCCGATTTTATACCCGCGCCAAGGCAGTGACAATGCGCTGGCCAGGGGAGGCGAGGGCTGCTACGGGCATGCATTTTGTGACGAACACCTGATGAAGGCCGCGAATTTGCGGAGCGTCTGACCTAGGTTCACGTCTCCATTGGTGCCCTCTGGTTAGATGAGAGGAGGGCCATCGGTCGTTGCGTAAATGATCACCGGTGGCCTCAAAAGAGTTTGGTCACCGCGATGGGGTAGCGAAGGATCTAGTCGGGGTTGTGCGATTGGCGCGTAGGATGGTTCATCGCTCGTCGAGGATGACCCAGAAGTCGGGTGGCGGCGCGCCATTTGGGGATAGGTCGATGTGACATTAGGCGCGTTCCTAGTGCTGGTTGTGCCTAGTAGGCGGTATCAGACAGTCGGTACAGAGCTTTAGTGAATGCGAATGGATCCCCTAAGGGGACTCGCGTGGGCACGACTAGCTTTCACGGACTCCATTTTCTAGCCTGGGGTAAGGGCTAGATTGGCAACGCTAGGGAGCACCCGGTGTGCACCAGCTTGGCGCAGTGCCTCCTCGGAGAACCCCCCTGTCAGGACGCCGATCACCGCGCCGACGGCGGAGTTTCTGCCAGAGGTTGCATCCATTGTGGTATCGCCTACAGACACCACCTGCGCCATGCTCGTCACTTGTGCGGCCAACGACGCCGCTAAGAGCATGTCCGGATATGGACGCCCGCGAAGCTGTTCGGTGGGGCAGAGTGCCCCATCAATGAACGGGGCCCAGCCGAGCTTGTCGATCAGCAGCTCCTGAGTCACGGCAGCGAAACCGGTCGTCAAGAAGACACGGATACCCTGGTGGTGAAGCCGTCGAAGAAGGTCTGTCGCACCAGGTATCTCCTCGACTCCAGATGCTTCCACGGCTTCGCGATAGTAACGTTCAAACGCTTGAGTTGCCTGGATGGCCTTTACGTCACTATGGAGCAACGCGCTGAAGACTTCTATCTTTGACTGCCCCATCGTTCTTGCTACGTAGGCGCGTTCCTCGTCGGTTGGCTGACGACCTTCGATCTCGAGGATCGCACGATCGAATACCTCAAGGACTCGACCAGCATCCTGCACGGTAGTGCCAGCCATATCAAAGCAGACAAGCTCCACGTTCCTCAGTTCATAGTGCGGCTCCATCATCGGAGCGCCTCCTCTACGGCCTCATAGGCGGCCTGGGGCGATATCGTCATGCCTCTGCCTCCGAGGCCAGTCACCCATCTTGCGTTTGACCTTACCTGTTCGGAGAAGTAGACGGCCTCATCGCCAGGCACGAGTCGCGAATAGACTCCCTGCCATCGCTGGGCGGTGGGGGCAATCTCTTGGCCCAAAACTGTTCTAGCTCGTTCTACAAGATGGGTCTCAATGACTGAGTCCAGGAAGGGTGAACCATACTCCTCGTGGGTGTCGCCAATAGTGAGGGAACCATCGCTTCGTTGTGCGAGGAGGAGTTGAGCTCCGTAACGGCCAGCAACCGGCTCCTGTGGCGCCAGCATTGAGCGCAGCGATGTGAAGGCGGGGTAATAGCGAAAAGAGTCGGTATCTGCGATCGCCGGTGGGAGTGTTCTCGCATGGCCAGCAGTCTGGAGCATCTGCAGTTGAGTGCGAGTGAGCCTCTCGGAGGCATTGAACCCGAAGCTTCGAAGGTCACTCACTCCTGTGGCAAAGAAGACGTAGTCAAAGGGAATGCGAGTATGGTTGATCAACTCCAGCTCCTCTTCGTGGCAGTAGATCACCTCCGCATTGGCACGATAGCGATAGTTCGGATCAAGTGCGAGTCTCTCTCGCAGGATTGTCAGGAGCGAACGTGGTTCGGTGATTGCATCCATGGAACAGAAGAGTCCAAGCGTAGTTGGTGCTTTGATGCCGTAGCGGTAAAGAAGCTCTTTGTTGCCAAGGAGTGTGAATCCACGGGTAGGAGCGTCAGGGAGTGCGACGGCAGCCTCTAAGGCGGCCACGTCAGCCTCGATTGGCGCCATAGTGAGCGACCCCGCAGTTCTCAATGGGAGTTCTGGCCAGAGTGCCTGTTGTCGACACCATCGATCTCTGGCGGAGAGCGCGGTGTCGAGTTCGACGCCAGCCTCGCGACCGGAGATCCAAATGAGGCCGAGATTGCGGATGCTCGCACTCTGTGGTTGATTATCGCGTTCGAGATGGAGCACTGAGTGTCCCTGCTCGACCAGGTGGATGGCCATCCAAGTTCCCAGTATGCCTGCACCAACGACAACTACCTTCATGGTGTCAGTGTACGTGAGGCCCTGGTCCTCTGACCGACGCAACATCAAAGTTCTCTTTGTGTTCACCTGTCTGTCCACCGATGATGGGCTGGAGTTCTTCTTGTCGTCGTAGTGTCTCTCACGGAACATAACCAATTAGTGACGTATAAAGGAGTCAGCTTTGAAGGCAATGAAGATTGGAGTAGCGATGGTAGGCGCGGCAGCGGTGCTGCTTAGCGCTTGCGGAAGCTCATCGAGTGCGAGTACCAGTGCCAACACATCAAGCAAGGCAGTCGACTACGCAACCTGTTCCTCGCTTGCTGCTTGTGGTGGGATGGCGAATCTCGTCAAGGCGGCCAAGGCAGAGGGTGCGTTGACCGTGACGGCACTGCCTGACGACTGGGCCAACTATGGCCAGATCATGACCGATTTCCAGAAGAAGTATGGGATCAAAATTACTGACGTGAGCCCAGAAGCTTCTTCTGCTACCGAGATCGATGGTTTGTCTACGTTGAAGGGCTCCTCGCGGTCAGCAGACGTGGTTGATGTGGGCATTCCCTTTGCCGTTACAGGTGCGAAGAAGGGCCTCTTCGCCAACTACAAGGTCCAAGACTGGAATCAGATCCCGGCTGATTGCAAGTCTGCTTCTGGCCAGTGGTTCTGCGACTATGGCGGCTATATCTCCATTGGGTACAATGCTGCCCTTACAAAGACCCCGGTGACGAGCTTTGCAAGCCTGACCAATCCTGCCTTCCATGGTGGGGTCGCACTCGATGGAGATCCAGAGGATGCCGGAGCCGCCTTCTCGGGCGTGATCGCAGCGGCACTTGGCAATGGTGGATCCTACAGCAACATCATGCCGGGTATCAAGTACTTTGAGCACCTCAAAGCGATCGGTAACTTCATTCCTGTACAATCTTCGGCGGCCACGATTGGCTCCGGGGAGGTCAAGGTCAACATCGACTGGGACTACTTGAACGTCGCCTATGAGAACGCGCTCAAGGGTAAGATCGATTGGAAAGTCGTCATTCCCAAGGGTGTGCACTACGCCTCCTATTATGCCCAAGCGATCGCCAAGTATGCTCCGCATCCAGCAGCTGCCCGCCTCTGGGAAGAGTATCTCTACTCGAACACGGGCCAAAACCTCTGGTTGAAGGGATACACCGATCCAATCCGACTGAGCTCGATGATCAAGGAAGGGACCGTCAACAAGACCTACCTTGCCGCGGTGCCACCGGTGAGCGGTACACCTGTCTTCCCAAGCCAGGCACAGCTCAACGCCGCACAGACCGTGATCCTCGCTAACTGGCCAAAGGTCTGATGGTCTCAACGCTTACCCGCAATCGGGAGGAGAGTTCCCCCAGCTCTCCTCCCGCGATCCGACCACGACGTCAATTGCGGCGCTACGGTGGGGTCGCTACTGGGGTACTGCAACCAGGAGATGGCCTCAGTGGCGTGCAAACATGGGATCGCGACGTACTAGTACCATCATACTGTCGAACCCGATCGGAATTCGATGTTGTGATGAAGCCAGCAGATATCTCCGCAGTGCCGAAGGTGGTTCTAAAAGTTTGGTTGTCGTTCACCAAGCGTTGGTACAACCGAGACTCGGCGTTCTCTTCGCTCTCGTAGGTTGTGATGCAATGAGTGATCACATGCAAAAAAGGAGTCAGCTTTGAAGGCAATGAAGATTGGAGTAGCGATGGTAGGCGCGGCAGCGGTGCTGCTTAGCGCTTGCGGAAGCTCATCGAGTGCGAGTACCAGTGCCAACACATCAAGCAAGGCAGTCGACTACGCAACCTGTTCCTCGCTTGCTGCTTGTGGTGGGATGGCGAATCTCGTCAAGGCGGCCAAGGCAGAGGGTGCGTTGACCGTGACGGCACTGCCTGACGACTGGGCCAACTATGGCCAGATCATGACCGATTTCCAGAAGAAGTATGGGATCAAAATTACTGACGTGAGCCCAGAAGCTTCTTCTGCTACCGAGATCGATGGTTTGTCTACGTTGAAGGGCTCCTCGCGGTCAGCAGACGTGGTTGATGTGGGCATTCCCTTTGCCGTTACAGGTGCGAAGAAGGGCCTCTTCGCCAACTACAAGGTCCAAGACTGGAATCAGATCCCGGCTGATTGCAAGTCTGCTTCTGGCCAGTGGTTCTGCGACTATGGCGGCTATATCTCCATTGGGTACAATGCTGCCCTTACAAAGACCCCGGTGACGAGCTTTGCAAGCCTGACCAATCCTGCCTTCCATGGTGGGGTCGCACTCGATGGAGATCCAGAGGATGCCGGAGCCGCCTTCTCGGGCGTGATCGCAGCGGCACTTGGCAATGGTGGATCCTACAGCAACATCATGCCGGGTATCAAGTACTTTGAGCACCTCAAAGCGATCGGTAACTTCATTCCTGTACAATCTTCGGCGGCCACGATTGGCTCCGGGGAGGTCAAGGTCAACATCGACTGGGACTACTTGAACGTCGCCTATGAGAACGCGCTCAAGGGTAAGATCGATTGGAAAGTCGTCATTCCCAAGGGTGTGCACTACGCCTCCTATTATGCCCAAGCGATCGCCAAGTATGCTCCGCATCCAGCAGCTGCCCGCCTCTGGGAAGAGTATCTCTACTCGAACACGGGCCAAAACCTCTGGTTGAAGGGATACACCGATCCAATCCGACTGAGCTCGATGATCAAGGAAGGGACCGTCAACAAGACCTACCTTGCCGCGGTGCCACCGGTGAGCGGTACACCTGTCTTCCCAAGCCAGGCACAGCTCAACGCCGCACAGACCGTGATCCTCGCTAACTGGCCAAAGGTCTGATGGTCTCAACGCTTACCCGCAATCGGGAGGAGAGTTCCCCCAGCTCTCCTCCCGCGATCCGACCACGACGTCAATTGCGGCGCTACGGTGGGGTCGTCCCGTACCTCTTGTTTCTGGCCGTCTTTCTCATTATCCCAGCGGTGTCGGTGCTGGTGGGAGCCTTTGAGTCGGATAGTGGTAAGCCGACGCTGGCGAATCTGCGCCTGGCATTTTCGGGTCCCTACTTGCACTCCTATGTCGCTTCCTTCGAACTCTCCATTGGCAGCACGCTGATCGCGGTTGTCGTTGGGTTTGTCGCGGCGTTAGCGGTTGCTGCGACGCGGGGTCGTCCGCGTGCGCTAGTCCAGTCGAGCTCAAGTGTGCTTGCCAATACCGGAGGCGTCCCGCTCGCCTTCGCCTTCATCGCCACACTTGGCAATTTTGGGATCGTCACCAAGATCCTCTCCGGTATGGGTATCAATCTCTACGCCCATGGCTTCTCGCTGTATTCGGTCGTTGGACTCATCATTGTCTACCAGTACTTCCTGATTCCGGTCATGATCCTGGTGATGTTAGGACCGATCCAAAACATCAAATCCGCCTGGGTCGAAGCGGCACGTTCGTTGGGGGCCTCCAAGACACGCTTCTGGTGGTCGATTGGTTTACCGATACTATTACCCGCGATTCTGTCGGGTACTGTGGTGATCTTCGCCGACGCGTTTGCGGCCTATGCGACCGCTGAGGCGCTGACGTCTGGGACATTGCCGCTCGTACCCATTCAGATCGGCAGTCTCATCTCGGGAAATGTCGCCGCTGGCCAAGGGAATCTCGGCAATGCGTTGGGGCTCGGGATGATCATCGTGGTCGCGCTCGCGGCTACCGTCTACGTACTGAGCCAGAGGAGGGCTTCGCGTTGGTTGCGGTAACTCCCGGAGGCGACGGTCTCCATCTTCGACAAGCCGGTATCGGACGAGTTTTCCGTGCCGTTGTGCTGATCTTGGTGGGTGCATTTTTTTTGATTCCCATTCTTGCGTCGGCGCGGTACTCAGTCCTTGGGGTCCACAACCATATCACCTTCTCAGCGTATCGCTCGCTTTTTGATGATCCGAACTTCCGCTCATCGCTTTGGTTGTCGTTCCAAGTGGCCATTGCGACCGTGATCCTCACGGGACTGTTGGTCATACCCACCTCCATCTGGGTGACCGTGCGGATACCTAAGCTCAGAGGCCTCCTTGATGCGCTCAGTATCGTACCACTTGGCGTACCTTCTGTCGTCGTCGTTCTCGGGCTGTTGGGGGCCTATCACAGTATCTTGAACCTGATTCTGACCTCTCCATTTATTCTGGCACCGATCTATGTGATGCTTGCCCTTCCCTATAGCTATCGAACCTTCGATACCGCTGTTCGGTCGCTAGATGTCAACACCCTTGTTGAGGCGTCGCAGTCGTTGGGTGCAAGCTGGACTCGCACGCTGGTGGGGGTATTGTTGCCGAACCTTCGCGCTGGAATGGTGGGAGCCCTTATTCTGGCTGGCGCTTATGCGCTAGGCGAGTTCGTGGTGGCTTCTCTCCTCAGTTTCAACACCTTTCCCGTCTATATCGTGCAGATCGGTCTCACGGCAGCAGCTGAGGCGGTTGCGGTCTCCCTAGTCGCACTGTTAGTGGCTTTTGTACCGCTCTCGTTGGTCACCATCTTCGGTGGTGGTCGTACCAAAAAAACAAGGAGGATGCGTGTCACGGGGTGAACTTCGGCTTGAGGGATTAGAGAAGTACTACGGTACGATGCATGCGCTCGATGGCTTCTCCTTGCGGATACAAGCTGGTGAACTGGTCGTACTACTGGGTCCCTCCGGATGTGGTAAGACGACAGCGCTTCGATCGGTGGCCGGACTGGAACGCTTGGATGGAGGCCGAGTATTCGTGGATGAGCAGGATATCACGCTCCAGCCGACCGCGAAGCGTAACATGGGGATCGTCTTCCAGCAGTACAGCCTTTTCCCACACCTAACGGCTGCACAGAACATCGAATTCGGCCTCAAGATTCGCCATGTCCCAGCAAGCAAACGGCGGGAGCGCTCCCGTGACCTACTCGACCTTGTAGGGCTTGGAGATCTCGGCGAGCGCTTTGCGCACCAGCTTTCCGGTGGACAACAGCAGCGGGTCGCCCTTGCCCGCGCCCTCGCGATCGAACCGGCCGTCCTCTTGCTCGATGAGCCACTATCGGCACTCGATGCCAAGGTGCGGGTGAGTCTGCGGGAAGAGATCCGCAGAGTGCAAAAGGAAGTGGGAATCGCTACCATCTTCGTGACCCACGATCAAGAAGAGGCACTCGCCATCGCGGATCGGATTGGGGTCATGAACCGTGGCGTACTTGAGCAATTAGGGACGCCAGCGGAGATCTACGCCGCACCGGCCACTGAGTTCGTCGCCGAGTTCGTCGGGAAGGTGAATCGGATCCATGGCACCGTTACGCGTGATTCGACGGTGCTCACCCCAGGGTTTGGTGCCTTCTCGATTGGGGGACCTCTGACGGTTGGTGGACAGGTGGCCGTCTTGGTCCGTCCCGAGCAGTTGGGGGTTCGAGTGACAGCCGATGGTGGGTGCCACTTAGTGGAGATGTCCTTTCTGGGTTCGAGTTTCGCCGCCCATGTCCAGGGAATCGACGGATCCAGGGTGGTAGTAGCCGTCTCGCCGGAGGAGTCAATCGCTCTGAGTGTTGGCGATCGGGTCGAGGTCTTCCAGCGTGGGCCAACCCTGTTGGTGTTAGCGGAAGACAGGGTGGGCGGGCCGGTTCCTGAGTTCGCCGAGTCGGACTAGGACCCGATGATGAGCGCGCGTTCGGTGCTCGAGCTCCTCAACGAACCGAGGTTATTGGGTACTTTTGGTGAAGAGCTCCCCCTGATCGATCATCTCTGTCAGACAGCACAGCTGCTCCGGGATGACAGCGACGACGCCGAGCTGGCGGTTGCGGGTCTGCTGCACGATCTCGGTTGGCCATCTGGGTCGACGGAGGCGCAACACGCAAGCGATGGTTCCCGGCTCGCACGTGCAATGGGGTTTTCGGAGCGTGTTGGTCAACTGATCGGATTGCACGTGACGGCAAAGCGCTATCTCGTGAGGACAGATTCGCGCTATTGGGGACGCCTCTCTCGGGAGTCCCGCGCCACCCTTGTCGAGCAGGGGGGCGAGCTCGGGCTTGATGAAGTAGTATCGTTTGAGGCGAGTCCCTACTTTGACGATGCGATCCGACTTCGGCTGGCCGATGATATGGCGAAGGATCCGTCGCGACCGAGGGTGCAGCTGGAGAGCTTCTATCCGATCATCGCGGAGGCACTCGCAATCGCCCAGTGAGGCGTGACACTGCTCCTGGGCTTTGGTTTGCTAAGCTAGCTAGAGTCGGCGCGCGGGATTCTTCGGAGCGTACGAGTTGAGATCGGTGGGTGGAGAGAGGTCGTTGCGCTCATGACAGGCGAGGATTGGTCGATTATCGACGCGTACGATTACGACCTCCCTCCAGAACGCATTGCGAGGGTGCCAGCAGAGCCGCGAAGTTCTGCGAAGTTGCTTGTGGGGCTTGGATGGCCGCTCCAGGTGGCAAAGGTCGCAGACCTTGGTGCATACCTCACAGAGGGTGATGTGGTCGTCGTTAATGACTCCAAGGTGATTCCCGCGCGCTTCCACGTACAGCGCGCGACTGGCGGTGCTGTGGAAGTATTGTTGCTATCACCACAGGGGGCAATGTTTGAAGCACTTGTGCGACCCAATGCGCGAGTCCGCGATGGAGAAGTTCTCTACTACGAAGAGAATCCTGTCTTCAGGGTCCTTGAGGGTTCGACGGAGGAGTCTGGCCTGCAAACACGACGGCTTGAGGTCCTTGGCGATGCGATCTTCTCTCATGGAGAGATTCCCCTTCCCCCTTACCTTGCAGGTGTAGAGATCGACCCTGAACGATATCAGACCGTCTATGCAAATCGGCCAGGATCGGTGGCGGCCCCGACCGCTGGGCTGCACTTCGATCTGCAACTGCTTGAGGATCTCAAGAGACGTGGCATTGAGGTGGTGAGAGTGGAGCTCGAGGTAGGGCTTGGGACTTTTGCGCCGGTGAAGGACCGTGAGCTCGCCAACCACAAGATGCACGCCGAACGCTATCGAGTTACCGCGGATGCCTATGAGCGGATATGTGCTGCTCGAAGAGTAGTTGCGGTTGGAACGACAGTTGTACGAACCTTGGAGACCATCGCGCACGGCGGAACGTTGTGCGGATCCTCTGAGCTGTTTATCGTCCCAGGCTTTGAGTTCCAAAGCGTTGATCTCATCCTCACGAACTTTCACGTTCCACGGTCAACCTTGGTGGCACTGGTGGCAGCTGCCGTCGGTTCGTCCTGGCGAACGCTCTATGAGTACGCGCTTGCCAACGATTTCCGGTTTCTCTCTCTTGGGGACGCTATGTTGATTCCTACTGGTCGTCAAGTCCGGACGCGCCCTCTGGCAACCGGTGCCTCCCCGCAGCAGATTGATGAGTAACCTCTTGGTGACCCACACTGATGGGTCTGCACGGAGCGGGCACTTGCGCCTCCGATCAGCTATCGTCGAGACACCTTTCTTCATGCCTGTTGCGACACGTGGAATTGTCCGTTACGTCCCGAGTGAACTCGTCGCCGATCTCGGCTTCCAAGTACTGCTCTCCAATACCTATCACCTGATGCTGCGACCAGGAGCGGAGCTTATCGCAAAGATGGGGGGTTTAAATGCCTTCACCGGGTTTCGCGGCGCGTCGCTGACGGACTCTGGTGGTTTTCAGATCATGTCACTCGGGGCAAAGATCAGTGACGAGGGGGCACGTTTCCGCAACGTCTATGACGGTTCCTGGGTGACTCTGACGCCCGAGGAGGCCATGGTGACCCAGGAGCGTATTGGAGCCGACATCGCGATGGCTCTCGACGTGTGCACGCAACTCCCTAGTCCCGAAGCGGTGCTCAGGCAGAATCTTATGCTCACCGGTCAGTGGGCGGAGCGCTCCCGAGCAGCCCATACCGATGACACCCAGCAGCTCTTTGGCATCGTCCAAGGTGGCGTCGATAGTGCGCTGCGCAAGCAAAGTACGGAGATGATCACGGGCATCGGCTTCGATGGTTACGCGATCGGTGGACTTGCCGTTGGAGAGTCGAGAGAGAAGACACTAGAGGCGGTCCGTACGGTGGTGGAAGGGCTGCCAGCGGAACGACCGCGCTATCTGATGGGCGTCGGCGATCCGTACTTACTGGCCCACGCGACGGCGCTCGGAGTCGATATGTTCGATTGTGTGGCCCCTACGCGGATCGCGCGACACGGAACAGCACTCACCAATCAAGGACCCATACGCGTCAAGGGGCTCGCAAACCGAGGGGTTGATGGACCGCTTGAACTAGACTGCGACTGTCGTGTATGTCAGAGAGTATCGCGTGGCCTTTTGCACCACTTGGCCCATGTGGACACGGAGAGCGCGGGCACGCTGTTATCCCTACACAACCTGGCCTTCCAGTTTCGATTGATCACGAGGTTGCGGCAATCCATTAGGGAGGGCACGCTGCAAGCACTACTTGTCGATATCGATAAGGTTTGGGGCACTCCAGTCATAAGAAGTAGTGGCCATGCCGACTAACTTTATAGAGCCAGAGGTGGCTATGATCATGTGTTTGGTTGCAAAGATAAAGGTGGCGAATGCGTAAAGGGCGATGGATCCGTTCGGTCCTGATTAGCACGGTGGTGGCGCTCGCCGCTTTTGCGGCGGTAATCTCTGCCCACTATCATCCTGTCCTTGGCCTTGACCTCCAAGGTGGTGCGTCAGTCGTCTATAAGCCTGCGAGGAAAGTCAACACAGCAACGCTGAATGAGACGATCTCCATTATCCAGGACCGGGTGAATGCACTCGGAGTGGGGGAGCCATCCATTGGTCAGCAGGGTAGTGACATCGTCGTGGACCTGCCTGGAATCAAGGATCCAAAAACAGCGCTCAGTTACATCGGTCAGACAGCGATTCTGCAGTTTCGTCCGGTTTTGTGCACGGCTCCGCTTTACACTAAGCCCCCAGCGAGCCTTCATCTCAAAAAGTCACAGCTGACTCCCACGTGTCCAACATCTACCACCAATACGGCTTCGACCCTTCAGTATGTTCCCTCCACGAGTCCACTGAAGGCAACCAGTGCCTCGACAGCTCTACTGCCGGAGTATCAGGGCAACTCAAAGACGGTGATTGGGCGCTATGTCGTTGGACCAACACTGATGACCGGCAACGCGATCAAGAGTGTCTTTGCGGCGCCGGTATCCCAGAGTGCCTCCAACCAGTGGGCGATTAACTTTACCTTGACATCAAAGGGAGCACCCCTCTTCAACCAGATTGCCAAGACCTACTACCATCAGCTCCTCGCCGTGGTGTTGGACGGAACTGTGCAGTCGGCCCCGCAGATCAACTCCACCAACTTCAACGGACAAGGCCAGATCACTGGTAACTATACTCAGGCCTCTGCGACCGATCTCGCCACCATCTTGCACTACGGAGCCCTTCCGGTGCAGCTCGTCCAGCAGACAGTCCAGACGATCTCACCGACGTTGGGTGCCGCTTCACTACGGGCAGGGTTAATTGCTGGCATCGCTGGTCTGGTCCTAGTCATGCTCTACACGATTTTTTACTACCGACTCCTCGGCTTGGTAGTCGTTGGTGGGCTCGCTACCACTTTCGCCGCACTCTGGGCGATTATCGGCTACCTGGGGCACAGCGTGCAGCTGACGCTCAATCTGGCTGGAGTGACAGGTATTATCGTCTCGATTGGCGTCATCGTGGACTCCTACATCGTCTTCTTCGAGCGACTCAAGGATGAGGCTCGCAACGGTCGGAGTTTGCGGGCGTCGGTGGATACCGGATTTACGAAAGCGTTCCGCACGATCATCGCCGCCGACCTCGTCTCTTTTATCGGAGCAGCGCTACTGTATTACTTTAGCATCGGCGATGTGCGTGGATTTGCCTTCTTCCTGGGGCTATCGACGATCCTCGATGTGGCTTCAGCGTGGTTTTTCACCCGGCCGTTGGTGCTATGGATTGGGAACTCGATCTCGCCGAAGCACTATCGATGGCTTGGCGTCCCGGTGGTCCAGGTAACTCGAGAATCGACCGTCGGCAGCGGAGTGATCAAGCCGAGCCGTGTCGCGGCGAAGGGAGTATGAGCGAGATGGTAAGGGAAGGATCGGATACCTCGGACTCGATTGAGAGTGAGGGTTTTAAAGCCAAGACGATTGACGCGAGTGAGGCGTCGTGGTGGCGGCGTCTGGGCGCCGGTGCCACCCATTACCCATTTGTGCAACGGTCCCGCTATTACTTTGTGATCTCCTTTCTTGTGATCGTCGCTGGGGCGGCAGCTCTGTCGGCCAGGGGTCTCAACTTTGGGATCAGTTTCAAAGGGGGCGTGAGTTGGCAGGTGCCTTCAGCGACCCTTACGGTAGCCCAAGCCAGCAAGATCGTGGCACGAGCTGGTGTCACCCAGGCAACGGTGGTAACCCTTGGTGCGCACTCTGCCCGTACCGTCGAGGTGCAGGCCGGTCTCACCAAACTCTCGGGTGCTGCGAGGACGGCAAAGGAGAACCAGGTCGCCGCCCTCCTGGCAGCCAAGGCCCATCTCCCCTCCTCGGCGGTCGCGATCGAGTTTGTGGGTCCGACTTGGGGAGGACAGATCACCAACGCTGCGGTCAAGGCCTTGATCGCGTTCTTCGTCGGCATCGTCCTGTACATCTCCATTCGGTTTGAGTGGAAGATGGCCGCCGCCGCCTTCATTGCGGTGGTGCATGACCTTTTGGTGACGGTTGGGATCTATGCGTTGAGTGGTTTCCAGGTCACTCCTTCGACGGTGATCGCCGTACTCACGATCCTTGGCTATTCGCTCTACGATACCATTGTGGTCTTTGATCGTATTAAGGAAAACGTGGGTGGACTCGTCGACCCCGGGAAGATGAATTACTCGGATGCGGTCGATCTTTCCGTGAATCAAACGTTGGCCCGCTCGTTGAACACGTCGTTGGTTGCCGTCATCCCTATCCTGTCCGTGTTGGTCTTGGGAGCGTACGTGCTTGGGGCCACCACACTAAAGAATTTCGGTCTCGCACTGGTGGTTGGTCTCACGAGTGGGGCCTACTCTTCGCTGTTCATCGCCGCACCACTGTTGGCGCGTTTCAAGGAGCGTGAGCGGCGCTATCGGCAGATCAGAGCTCGTCTTGAGCGTCGCAACGCTCCCGTCGAGGCTGAAGGCTTACCGGCATCGTAGCGAATATGGTGGCCGATCGTGATCTGCAATCACTCATCGATGCGATGGCACTTGACCCATCAAGTGAGGCGGGTGCGACCATCGAACGGGCGTTGGAGTTTGCGCGCGTGGCCCATGGTTCCCAGCGGCGACGATCTGGTGAACCCTATGTGACTCATCCCATCGGGGTGGCGACGATCACGGCTGCACTTGGAGGCGACATGACCGCGGTGGTGGCCGCGCTGCTCCACGATACGGTCGAGGATACTTCGGTGACGTTAGCCCAGATCAGTGCGGAGTTCTCACCCGCGGTTGCAGAGGTTGTCGACGGCCTCACCAAGCTCGATCGCATCAGCTTCGACTCACGCGAGGCCCAGCAGGCGGCGACGATGCGCAAAATGCTGATCGCTATGGCGAAAGATGCACGGGTCTTGGTCATCAAACTCGCTGATCGGCTCCATAACATGCGCACCATTGCTGCACTGCCAGTGGAGAAACAACGCCGCATCGCGCAGGAGACGATGGACATCTATGCGCCGCTTGCGAACCGCCTCGGTATCGAGGATATGAAGTGGCAGCTTGAGGATCTTGCGTTCGCCACCTTGCATCCACGACGTTACGCCGAGATCGATCACATGATCGAGACGAGGGCGCCCGAACGGGAGCGCTATCTGGCCCAGGTTATCGAGGAGTTGGGGAAGCGACTTCAGGTGGTAGGCATCGATGCAGAGGTGACGGGTCGGCCAAAACACCTCTGGTCAATCTATGAGAAGATGATCATCAAGGATAAGGACTTCGATTCGATTTACGATATCATCGGGGTCAGAATTGTCACAGATAACGATCGAGACTGTTGGGCTGCGCTCGGCGTCGTGCATTCATTGTGGGCACCTATCCCTGGCCGCTTCAAGGATTACATCAACGCGCCGAAGTTCAACCTCTACCAATCCCTTCATACCACCGTGCTGCTCGACAAGGGGAATCCGCTCGAGGTGCAGGTCAGGACGCGCGAGATGCACCGGCGGGCCGAGTTCGGCATCGCTGCGCACTGGGGTTACAAGGAGGGTTCGAACTCCACGAATGCTGCCTGGGTAGATCGCATTATGGAACTTCAAGAGGAGCTACCTGACCCGCTGGAGTTTCTTGAACACCTCAAGTCGGATCTTGAGATGGATGAGGTCTATGTGTTTACACCCAAGGGTAAGGTTGTCACCCTCCCGGTCGGTGCAACCCCTCTCGACTTTGCCTACTCGATTCACACCGAGGTTGGGCATCGTTGCATCGGTGCGAAGGTAAACGGTCGACTGGTCCCGCTAGAGTCGACATTGCGCTCTGGGGATACGGTGGAGATTGTGAGCTCTCGGTCGAGTTCCGCAGCGCCTTCGCGTGACTGGCTCTCCATTGTGGTTACCCCGAGGGCGAAGGCGAAGATTCGACAGTGGTTTTCCAGGGAGCGGCGCGAGGAGTCCGTTGAGATCGGCCGTGACGAACTGACCAAGGCTTTTCGTCGGGAGAATCTGGCAGTCAACACCCATCTTTCGCAGGCTGGTCTCGCCAAGTTAGCCAAGATGAACGGTCTCCATGATGGTGAGGGACTACTGGTAGCCATTGGTGAAGGACACGTCTCGGCACGAGCAGTTGCGCAGCGCGTCCAACGCAATGAGCTTGAGACCGACGGCTACGCTCCCACGGTGTCGCACCAGCGCCCTCGCCATCTGTCAAAGGGTCCCATGGTCTTCGTCGAGGGGATGGAGGATGTGCTCGTTCGCATATCCCGCTGTTGCAACCCAATTCCCGGTGACGAAATTGTAGGTTTCATCACGCAGGGACGTGGGGTGGGGATTCACCGTGCTGACTGTCCAAACGTTCTCGACCTTCTTAAACGAGCTGGTGAGCGTCGTGTCGACGTTGAGTGGGCACATGAAAGCGGTGCGAGCTATCAGATGGCGATCGAAGTTTTGGCCTTGGATCGAGCACGATTGCTCGCTGACGTTTCGAAGGTGCTAAGTGAGCACCACGTCAATATCACCATGAGCTCATCACGGACGGGTGGCGACCATGTCTCTCGCATGCGCTTCGAATTTGAGTTGGTTGACCCAGGCCATCTCTCGTCGGTACTTGGTGCCATCCGCCAACTCGATGGGGTTTTCAATGCGTATCGCATGCTGCCCGGTGGTTCACGCCAGGCAGCCGATACTGTTCAGGATGGTTCGCGTTCATGAGTAAGTTCCAATACCAAGATGGCCTGTCTGGAGTTATCCGCACGGTGCCCAAAGGCGGTTCTCTGGTTCATGATGCTCGATAGACTGAGCGCAAACCCAGCCCTGGAGGTCGCGCGTTGGTTTCTTTGATAGCATCGATCGCATCGATCGTCTTGCTGGTCATCTGTCTGATCCTTGTGGCACAGGTCCGTACCTTGCGCTCCCAGATGGACACCTTTGCCAGCGAATGGCGCCAGGAGATGATCGACCTTATTCGGTATGCCAGTACGCTGGCTCACGACGCCACGACAACAGCGAGTGAAACGAAGGAACTCCTCGAGGAGCGTGCGAGTGATGTGCAAGCCCTCGATCGCATGACGAAAACCGTCGTGCATACCATCGGTTATCCGTTTATCTCGATAGGACGACTTCGCCTTGCCGTTCGACGTGGTCGCAATGTGTTTCGAGACCGAAGGGAGGGCTACAGTTGATGCGACGAGGCCGTTGGTTCTTACTAGGGATTGGTGTGGGAGTTATGGGTACGCGCCGCTTGCGGGCCCTGGCGCATCCGATGCTGGAGCGTTCCCTCGAGCGGACAGCGCGCCATGCGGTGGCGCGTATGCGGGGTGACTTGCGTGTGGCACTTCGAGAAGCGATTGCGGCCTATCGTGATGAGCCCAGTCGGGATCGCAAGACTCGTGTACTCGAAGGAGAGGTAAGGGAGATTCATGGACTCTAATGAACTGCGACGCGCGTTTCGCGACTTCTTTGTCGAGCGTGGCCACACCCCGGTGCCATCGGCCAGCCTGATCCCCTTTGATCGGACGGTGTTGTTTACCGTGGCAGGGATGGTCCCGTTTAAGCGATATTTCTTGGGCGAGGAGCCAGCTCCGTATCCGCGAGCGACAAGTATCCAAAAATGTATGCGTGCCGGCGGAAAGCACAACGATCTCGATCAGATCGGCCAGACACTTCGTCACCTCACCTTCTTTGAGATGCTGGGGAACTTCTCGTTTGGTGATTATTTCAAAGAACAGGCCATTCCCTACGCCTGGGAGCTCGTGACCAATGTCCTGGGTTTAGAACCCGATCGGCTGTGGGTAACGGTACATACCAGTGATGATGAGGCCGCTGAGATCTGGCGTGATGTCATTGGGGTTGACCCGATTCGCATTCAGAGGTTGGAGGAGGACAACTGGTGGCAGATGGGGGACACTGGTCCCTGTGGCCCGTGCTCTGAGATCTACTATGACAAGGGAAGCGAGTACGGTGCCGATGGTGGGCCAGCATATGGATCGGATGAGCGGTTCCTAGAGATCTGGAATCTCGTCTTTATGCAGTTTGAGCAGCAAGCAGATGGTGGCCTTGTGCCGCTACCCAAGCCCTGCATCGATACGGGGGCTGGCCTTGAGCGCATCGTCCCTATCCTCCAGGGCCGACCTTCGGTCTTTGAGACTGATCTTGTGTACCCTATTCTCCAAGAGGCGGAGTCGTTGACGGGTCGGACCTATGGCGTCGAGCACCGACAGGATGTTGGACTCCGCATTATTGCAGACCACTCGCGCGCGATGACCTTTCTTCTCGCCGATGGGGTGGTACCCACCAATGAAGGTAGAGGATATGTACTGCGACGAATTATTCGTCGCCTGGTCCTGCGTTCGCAGCTCCTTGGTGCACGCCACGAGGTAGTTGCGCGTCTCGTCAACGGAGTCATTGAAGCCATGGGGGAGGCCTACCCTGAGCTGATCGAGCGGCGGGAACGGATTCTCGAGCTCGGCACCCGAGAGGAGGCGAGGTTTGAGCAGACGCTAACGATTGGTGCACCTATTCTCGAGACGGCAATCAGTGGTGGCAAGGTCGCCGGAGACGTTGCCTTTCGTCTTCATGATACCTTCGGAGTGCCGATCGAACTAACGACCGAGATAGCGGCTGACCGCGGTGTCGAGGTTGATCTCGATGGCTTCCACGCTGCCATGGCCCAACAGCGACATCGCTCGCGCCAGGCTGGCCTTGGTGATGAAGCCATGAGCGAACAGGTAACGGGCGCGCTATGGGTCCTCGAAACACACGGCAAGACTGAGTTCCTTGGTTACGAGGTCGAAGAGGCGGTTGGCGAAATCCAGTTTGTGGAGCAAGAGGCAACGGGACTCGCACTGTATTTGGATCGC
Source organism: Ferrimicrobium sp. (assembly GCF_027364955.1). NCBI lineage: Bacteria > Bacillati > Actinomycetota > Acidimicrobiia > Acidimicrobiales > Acidimicrobiaceae > Ferrimicrobium > Ferrimicrobium sp. Next base: position 52,686 of record NZ_DAHXOI010000003.1, on the reverse strand, counting down.
ACCCCCTTCTATCCTGAGGGTGGTGGACAGGTGGGCGACACGGGTTGGATCGGCACCGCAGGTTTCCGTGCCAAGGTTGTGAATACTGATCAGCCAGTACAGGGCGTCGTTCGTCACTGGATTGAGCTCGTGGAGGGCGAGCCCGTGGTGGGTACCTCGCTCGAGCTCGTGGTCGATCGAGCGAGGCGCGCTCAAATCCGAGCAAATCATACCGCTACTCATCTGTTGCAGTGGGCGCTCCGCGAGGTGCTTGGCGAGCACGTAGCGCAACAGGGGTCATTGGTTGCACCAGAGCGGCTGCGCTTTGACTTCACCCACTGGTCATCGCTCACTGCCGAGGAGATAGAGCGAATTGAACAGCTCATTATGGAGCAGGTGGTGACTGCCGACACGGTGGTAACGGAGATCAAAGATAAAACAACTGCCGTCAACGAAGGCGCCATCGCCTTTTTTGGCGATCAATATCAAGACGTTGTTCGCGTGGTCCACGCGGGCGCGCACTCGGTGGAACTCTGTGGTGGCACCCACGTTGGTTCGCTCGGTGAGATTGGGCTTTTCAAGGTTCTATCAGAGGGTTCCATTGGTGCGAACACCCGAAGGATTGAGGCGGTCACCCAGCTAGCAGCCCTCGATGCAGTGCATGCGCTGGAACGTCAACTCGATACGATCAAGAGTATCCTACCCGGAGGGCGTGAAGCGCTTGCTGAACGTATCGAATCCTTAGTTGTGAAGAGTAGAGAGCTTGAGACACAGATCGCAGCCATGCGTCAAGAAGAGCTACGCGCACTCGCTCGCACCGTCGCAGCACAACACCCTTCCCGGGTGCTGATTGAACGACTTGATGGTCTGTCCGCGCAGGAGTTGCGCTTTGTTGCCCTTGAGTTGCGCAATCGTACCGATGCCGAGGTCGTTGTCTTGGCGAGCGTGCGGGAGGCAAAGGTGGCCTTAGTGGCGACGGTAGCAGATTCTACTGTGCTCAATGCGAGCGAGGTGCTTGCGCCGCTTGCTCAGGCCGTCGGTGGCCGCGTCGGTCCTCAGCGTGAACTTGCACTTTCGGGTGGCCGTCTGGTCGATCAGTTGGATCGAGCACTCGAGGAGCTCCGTAACGGGTTTGATTCCCAACAATGAGGATCGCTGGATTTGATCCTGGTCTTCGTCGGATCGGGATTGCACTGAGTGTCGACGGAGCTGGTTTCCCACTAGCAGTGATTCCTCGCGCCGCCGGTTGGCAAGATCATGTCCGACAGATTGTTGCTGAGTACAATGTGGAGATGGCTGTCGTCGGCGTACCGCTCTCCCTCGCAGGTGCAGAGACCGAGAGCACCCGCATGGCCCGACGTTTCATCGAGCAACTACAGCCGTTGTTCAAAACGCCTATTGTCGAGGTGGACGAGCGCTTCTCGAGCCGCGGGGTGGAGCGCGCGTTGGGAGAGGCTGGGGTCTCGACCCGCGACCAGCGCGGTCGAGTCGACGATCTCGCTGCCGCTGATATCCTCCAGCGCTATCTTGATGGGTCCAATCATGCATAGGTTGGGCCATGCATAGGTTGGGCCATGCATAAGTTGGGCCATGCATAGGTTCCGTCAGGTACTTTGGGCGGGCGTCGCCGTCGTCTTGATCGCAGTTAGCGTGGTGGGAATCAGTTATTACCTTGAGTCGCGACCGAGCCCACACGGGCATTCAGTGGCGGTGGTAGTGGCTCCGGGAGAGTCTGTGAATGCTATCTTTGATCAGCTCGGGGATGCAAGGGTAGTGCGTTCCCCACTCCTCTTCAAGACGTATGCAGAGATTAAAGGTGTCGGCGTGATTGACGCTGGTGTCTACTTCTTACGCACCAATGAGGGGTACGCCAAAACGCTAGGCATCCTTACCGGTGGTCCTTCCTCGTTGAAGATCACCGTATTGCCCGGCATGACTGTCAACGCTATAGCGGCGGAATTAAAGGGCTTACCGGGAGAAGGCCTCTCAGGAGCAAGTTTCCTGCGTCAAGCCAGCGATTTGCGTGCCTTTCATTCTCCGTTCCTTGCGACAGCCTCGAGCTTGGAGGGACTGCTCTATCCCGATACCTACTTTGTCGACCCACTTGGAACACCCAAGGAGCTTATCCAACAGATGTTGGATCGCTCGACCCAGGAGTTTGAGACGGTCGGACTCTCGCCCACAGGAAGATACCACTCACTCACGGCGAATCAGGTGATCGTGGCGGCCTCGATTGCAGAGCGGGAGGCCAACACACCGGTGGGGTATGCAAAGGTTGCCCGGGTTATTTTCAACCGGCTTGCCGCAGGCATGCCACTCGAGATGGACTCGACAGTTCGCTTTGCGACCGCTAACTATTCGAACCCTATCACCGGTGCGCAGCTGCAGGATGCGTCGGCTTACAACACCTATACCCACGTGGGTCTGCCTCCTGGACCAATCGGAGCAGTCGATGCTGCGGGCATCTCAAACGTTCTCCATCCGGCGCGCGGGTCGTGGCTATACTTCGTTGCCCTTCGAGGGCATCGACATCTGTCGTTTTACGATACCTTTGCTCAGCAGCAGGCGGCGATCGCGCGTTACGGAGAGCAGTCGTGAGCAGTACGGTCAGCCAACCGAGTGTGCCATTGGCCTGCGTGCTCGGTGATCCGATCGCCCAGAGCTTGTCACCCCGACTCCACCTCGCTGCTCTTGCCGGGAGCGGACTTGCTGGTGACTACCTTGCGTTTCGGACCTCATCTCCACAACTTGCAGACGTCCTGCGAGCGTTACAGATACTTGGGTTCAAAGGTGCAAACCTCACGGCTCCACTGAAGGTAGAGGTGCTTCCCCTCCTTGATCGGGTAACCGAAGAGGTCCAGAGTATCGGGGCAGCCAATACCGTACTCTTTTCTCAGGGTTCTATGGTCGGTTACAACACCGACGCCCGCGGTCTCCTGGAGGCGTTACGGACAGTCGTAGGTTTTGAGCCATCTGGCCAGCGGGTGCTCATCCTGGGAGCTGGCGGCGCTGCACGGGCCGCCGTCTTTGCGATGCTCACCGCTGGAGCGGGTGAGGTCTGGCTTGCTAATCGAAGTACTGTGCGGGCACAGGTGTTGGTCCAATCCTTCGCGGGTCCAATAAGAATCTGTGAAGATACACGTGACCTGTCGGTCGACCTGGTCATCAACGGAACGGTTGTTGGTATGAAGGGTGCTGGTGTGGAGGGCCATGTTCCGATCGACCTCGCGGGTCTCAAAGGGTCTCCGGTCGTCTATGACATGGTCTATGAGCCAACGACGACACCCCTCATGCAAGCGGCCCGACGCCTGGGTATGCACGCTTTTGATGGTCGCTCGATGTTGGCCGCTCAAGCGAGGATTGCCTTTGAACTCTTCTATGGTGTGCTACCTGACCTCACGGTGTTGATGGACGCACTCCACTCTGGGGTACCAGCATAGGGATTCGGATCTACCTGGCTCGACGTCGAGCTCAACCGGCGACCATGACCGTTAGTCAACCATCGGACGATCAAAATTGCGGAGTGCCCCACCCCCCTTTCTCCGCTCCTTGCGAGCTTTGCCTATCCTTCTTCGAAAGCGTGGCCTTTGAGATACCAAGATCCTCCCCACTTGCCTCAAGAGCAAGTTTCCGCTCTCAACGAGTCTTTGTGCATTCGTCGTCAAAAGCGTCGACGAATCCTCTCTCTCCTGGTTTTGTCTTCTTGACGTTTCTGCATACCTCTAGTCTCGTTGTTCTAAGAGAGACCCGTGTCAAGTATCGTGAGTAGTTCCACTTCCAACGGCATGCTCATGGCGGCGTGCAGCATGTAGGAGTGTCTTGGTTGCGCACTGGTTGGTGCCTCTGATTCGATCGAGATAGGGCAGCATGTGTTCAGAGGGTGACCTATTGGCCGCAGCAGCTGAAACTTGGGTTGAGCAGGTTTTCAGCCGATGCCATGGATATGAGCGAGCCCGAGGCACAGCGTACCTTCACGATCCCTGAGCTCTCTTCCCTTGCTCGCGGGCTGGTGAACGCAGGTCTTGTAGCGGAGGATACACTTCGACAGCTCTTACTAACCAAAGACGAGCAGCGATCGTTGATCAGGGCCTTAGTGGAGGGCCGGCTGGTCGATGAAGGAGCGCTATGTCACTTTCTCTCCGAACGTTATGGCGTCGAGGAGCTTGACCTGAACGGCCTCACCTTCGATCCAGATGTCGTCGCTCTTTTGCCCTCGCGGGCTGCACGCCGCTATCTTGCCCTCCCGATTCGTGAGGAGTCCAGCTCCATTATGGTAGCAATGGTAGATCCGACCGATGTCGTTGCCAAGGATGATCTCAAAACAGTCTTGCGACGTGATCTCCATCTGGTGGTGGTGACCTATTCGCAGCTGCTTGCCACCATTGAGCGTTCACAGCTGAATCTTAAAGAGCAATTTGATCTCTCCGAGCAAGCCGAGGAAAGAAAAGAGGTCGCGAAGCCTGATATCGCGGACGTTGTCGAGGATGGCCCCATCGTCTCGCTCGTCAATCAGATGATCTCCCAAGCTGTGCTCGATAGAGCATCGGACATCCACGTCGAACCCATCAATGGGGCCATTCGGATTCGCTTCCGCATCGATGGGGTGTTGCACGAAGTGGGTCGGCTGAATGTCAATGTTCATGCAAAACTCATGACCCGCATCAAGATTCTCGCTGGCCTCGATATATCGGAGCGACGACGACCCCAGGATGGACGCTTCAGTGTGGGCATCGAAGGCCAGAAGGTGGATCTCCGGGTGGCGACCCTCCCGACCTATCTCGGTGAAAAGGTCGTCATCCGGGTACTCGACACTGGTACCGCTCGGCTCGATCTGGAGGATCTCGGATTCCTGCCTGATGTTCGTCGTCTCTATGATCGGCTGACCGATCAGCCTTGGGGTACGATTCTCATCACTGGTCCCACTGGTTCGGGTAAGTCAACGACGTTGTACGCAACCCTCAACCGGCTGAACCGGGTGGAGACCAATATCATCACGGTCGAGGATCCGGTGGAGTACCAGTTGAGTGGCATCGCGCAAATGCAGGTAAACCCTGCTGCAGGCGTCACCTTTTCGTCAGCCCTTCGATCGATCCTCCGTGCAGACCCGGACATCATCTTGGTGGGAGAGGTGCGTGACCGCGAGACGGCGGAGATCGCGATCGAGTCGGCGCTCACTGGTCACCTTGTTCTCACCTCACTCCACACCAACGATGCACTCTCCACACCGACCAGGCTCTTTGAGATGGGGGTGGAACCCTATCTTGTCGCATCTGCCCTTACCGCGGTTGTGGGGCAGCGTCTTGCCCGACGGCTCTGTCTCAACTGCCGCATTCCCTCCTCGATCACCCGCGAAGGTCTGCAAGAACTCGGCTTTGGCGCTCCGGCGAAGGAGGAGGCCTTCGCACTCTATCGAGCCGATACCAAGGGGTGCGAGCGCTGTTCACGGACCGGTTATTTCGGTCGTGTCGCCTTGCATGAATTGCTTGAGATCACAGAGCCGCTAGGGAGAGCGATCGCCGCACGCGCACCAATGGAGGAGCTTCACCGGCTGGCTGCGGCACAGGGGTTCATCACCCTGCGCCAAGCTGGTTTGGTTCAAGTATTACAAGGAGTTACTTCGATAGAAGAGATATTGAGAGTCCTGATTTGATGAATGCCAATGCAAGAAAGGGTGCCTCCAGGTGTTAGAGACCCAAGATAAATTATCCATCGACGCTCTCCTCAGGGAGTTAGTCGCCGCCCGGGGGAGCGATCTTCACCTCTCGGTCGGGGCACGTCCTCTGATCCGTGTCTACGGTGCGCTACGCGAGATTGAGGGTACACCTGAACTTGACCCTGAGACGATCCGTGATGGCGTCTATGCAATCCTCACCCAAGCACAGCGTGAGCGCTTTGAGGAATCGTGGGAGCTTGATCTCGCTTACTCGTTGCGGGGCCTGGGTCGGTTCCGCCTCAACCTCTTCCGACAACGCTCTAGTATCGGAGCGGTTTTTCGAGTGATCCCGCATCAGATACCTCCCCTTGAGACGCTTGAGCTGCCACCGGTCGTCAAAACGTTCGCGGAGATTCCTAAAGGCTTGGTCTTGGTCACCGGCCCTACTGGTTCGGGTAAGTCGACGACACTTGCTGCTATCGTTGACCTTATCAACCGGACTCAGCGACGTCATATCGTCACGATTGAAGATCCAATTGAATTCCTGCACGCCCACCGGAGCTCCATCGTCAATCAACGTGAGGTTGGCACCGACACCAAAGCCTTCGCCACGGCGCTCCGGCAGGTATTGCGACAGGATCCTGATGTCATCATGGTGGGTGAGATGCGGGACTTTGAGACCATTGCTGCGGCCATTACCGCGGCCGAGACGGGCCACCTTGTCTTTGCCACGCTACACACCCAGGATGCACCCCAGGCGATCGATCGCATGATCGACGTCTTCCCCTCCTTCCAGCAAGCACAGATTCGTGTGCAACTCGCTGCATCACTGCAAGCGATCCTGACGCAACAACTGATCCCACGCTGCGACCAGCCTGGTCGTGCGGTCGCAGTTGAGGTACTTATTGCAACCTCAGCGGTTCGAAACGTCGTGCGCGAGGCCAAGAGCCACCAACTCTATTCGATCATGCAGTCGAGCGCACAGATGGGTATGCAGACGATGGACTCCGCGCTCATTCGATTGGTCAAGCTTGGTCACATTTCACGAGAGGCAGCACTGCTCGCCACGACGAATCAGCGGGAACTCTATGAAGCGATGGGGGGACTCGGTGCTCGAAACCTATGAATATCGTGCCCGCGATACGCAGGGCAACGTCAAACAGGGGGCCATCGATGCTGATAGCCGTGAGGCGGTGCTCCGGCATCTTCGCGATCTCGGATTGCTGCCGGTCTCGGTCAACGCAAAACGGGTGCCAGTGCTCAAACGCGATGTCAATCTTGGCTTCTCGCATCGGGTCAAACTTGCAGAGGTCGCGGTCTTTGCGCGCCAGTTTGCCACCATGATTGAGTCAGGTATCACGATTGTTCGGGCCCTATCGATTCTCCAAGCGCAGACGGACAACCCCACCTTGCGCGATGCAGTGACGGCGATTCGTCAGGAGATCACCGCAGGAAAGTCGTTCTCTGAGGCGGTTGAGGGGTTCCCAAAGGTGTTTGATACCCTGTTTGTTGCGATGATCCGGGCCGGTGAGGTCTCTGGAACCCTCGATCAAGTCCTCTCAAGGGCTGCCGAGACACTCGAGACTCGAGTGGAGCTTCAGCGTAAGATCAAGTCCGCATTGACCTATCCCGCGGCAGTTGTGGTGCTGGTCGTGGTGATCCTCACCGCGATGCTGGTCTACGTGGTACCAACGTTCCAGAGCATCTTCACCTCTCTTGGGAGTCAACTGCCCCTACCCACCCGGATCTTGATGTTCGTTTCGCATCTGGCGGTCACCTTTTTCCCGCTGCTGATCATCTTTTACATAGGAATTGTCGTCGGATTTGTTCGATTGCGTCGGACCAAGCGTGGCAAGGCCATGATGGACAGGTTGGTGCTCAAACTTCCGGTCTTTGGTGTGTTGATTCAAAAGTATGCCGTCGCACGGTTCGCCTCGACGCTGTCAACGCTGATTCGCAGCGGGGTGACGCTCGTTCCTTCGCTAGAGATCGCGAGTGGGGTCGCTAACAACTCCCTCGTTTCTGCTGCGGCGCTTGACACCAAGCGAGGGGTTTCCCAGGGGGAGGGCATCGCTGAACGACTCGGGACCCACCCGATTTTCCCTCCCATGGTGGCACAGATGATTGCAGTGGGGGAGGAGTCGGGTTCGCTCGACACCATGCTCGAAAAGATCGCTCGATTCTACTCCCAAGAGGTATCGGCGATGACCGAATCCCTCTCGTCGCTGCTCGAACCTCTTCTCATCGTTGTGCTTGGAACCGTGGTCGGGGGAATGGTCATCGCCCTCTATCTGCCGATGCTTGATATCATCAAATTGCTCAAATAAAGCTCGTCCGAAGGCGTCTTTTCGAAAGCGCCTTATGTGGTGTGGCCGTTGTAGTCAGCGGATAGTGGTGCGGACGGTTCACGCCCTAGTCGACGCACTGATGGAACTAAGAGCACTAGGACGGCGGAGAGGACAAGATAACCAGCACCAAGGAGGAATACACCCTCAACGGAGATGAGCCTGGAGAGTGGAACGACAATAGCGAGTCCAAGCGGCAGGAATGCCACCGAAGCGAGAAAATCGAAGCTGGTGACCTTCGAGATCACGTCCGCTGGCACATGTGTCTGGAAGCTATATGACCAGAGTGCGCCAAAGAGTTCGAGGCCAGCACCCCCGAGGACAGCAGCCGCGCTCGTCAACCAAACATTCGCGTGAAGCGCGAGGAGAACCATCACTGGCGTGAGTCCAACCATGGCGATGGTACCTGTTCGAACGGGAAATCGTGGATGGTAGCGAAAGGCGACCAGTCCACCGATCACGCCGCCTACGCCCATGCCAGCCCAGATCAGCGCCCAACTGGTGGCACCGTGGTAGTAATGCTCTGCCAACACCGGACCAAGGACCATCAAGGGGGCCCAAATCACCACATGCCAGAGAGCGAACTGTAAATCCACTGACCAGATCCAGCTCCGAGAGCGAAAAGCCCCCCAACCACTGCGCAGCTCGCTGAGCAATGAAGCCTGGGGCTCGACCGTGTTTGCCCCAGTGGGTAGTTTGATAAAGATCGCAGCACCGATGAGCGGGAGGATGCCGGCCACGACCAACGCCCAAGGAGCAGAGATCGCTGCTACCAAGACCGCGGCGAGGAAGGGACCAGCAATCGCACCGATGTTCCGGTAGATACTGCGAACTGCACTCGCCTGTTGCCGCTGTTGGGCCGGGATGACCTGCTGTGCCCAGCCCTCGAAGGCAGGGACAAAGAGGGCGTCGGCGAAACCAATGAGCACGGCGGCTAGAAGATAGTAGGGTAGCTGCCGGACGGAGAAGATCGCGAGGATACCCGAGGCAAGCATGCTGAGGCCAAAAAAGATATCTGAGAGCACCAATAGCGATTTGCGGGGAACGCGGTCGGCGAGTACACCAGCAAAGAGAATCGCGATGACCATGGTCAGCGTCTCCACACCAAGGATCAAGCCAAGGTCGGTGGCTGAGTGGAGGAGCTTAAGAATGGTGAAACTCAAGGCAACCGGCAGCATTCCGTTGGCCATCGACACGAAGCTGCGCGCAACGGTGAGTCGCTGGATGACCGGATCGCGTAGTATCTCACCTGTCTTGGAGCGCTGGTGGTCATGGGAATCTGGCATCGTCTGACCATTCTAGGTCTGCATAGCGGTATCATCTTCGTACTATCCCTATAAGAACGAGCATGTCCTTCGGTATCGAACCAAGCATGTCGTGAATCAGATTTCATACGTACTGCACGCAGTTTCGAATCGTGATAGAATGGACGATACCGTGTAGGGTATCTATGCGGGTGTGTGTTGAGAGGGGAAGCGTTCCTATGGACATTACTGTCGTTGCTACACCTGAACTTGGTGATCGGTCATACGTGGTCTCAGAGGGGACAACTGCGTTTGTCGTTGACCCACAGCGTGATATCGATCGCATCATCAGCTCCTGTGCCCAAAAGGGACTTATCATCGCAGGAATCGGTGACACCCACATGCACAACGACTACGTGAGCGGTGGCTTTGCGCTCGCGAGTGAACTGGGGGTCCCGTATCTTGTTCACGCGGATGACCCAGTTGCCTTTGATCGCGTGGCTGTGCGAGATGGGGATATTTTCGAGTTTGGCCCATTGACGGTCAGCGTGCTGCATACCCCTGGTCACACCCCCACCCATATCTCTTTCCGCATCACCTCGACGCAAGATCCTGTCGGCGCGGTGATGAGTGGGGGGTCCATGCTCTATGGCAGCGTTGGCCGAACCGATTTGATCTCAGAAGAGTTGACGGAGCCCCTGACGCATGCACAGTACCAGAGCGTGCACCGGCTCGCCGACGAGTTGCCGAGTGCGACACAGTTGATGCCTACCCATGGTTTCGGGTCCTTCTGCTCAGCCGTCTGTGTCCAGGAGGTCTCCGACGGCACTGTCGGTGGGGAGCGGCGCGTCAATATCGTCTTCCAGTATCCATCCGAAGACGAGTTTGTTGCCATGCTGGTTGGGAGCTATGACCCATATCCCGCCTATTACCGACACATGGGGCCAGCAAATCTTGCCGGCGCATCGGCACTTCGGCCGAAGACGCCCCGCATGCTTACGGGTGCCGAGGCGGCGAAATTACGTGATGAGGGCGCCATCGCGGTCGATATCCGGCCTCGACGTGATCATTTCGACAACCATCCCACTGGAGCACAGCTCATGGAGTATGGCACCCTATTCTCTACGTACCTCGGATGGACGATCCCCAGTGACTCCAAGATCATCTTGGTCACTGATGGGTCATCTGATCCACTCGCCGCTGTTACCTCCTTAGGTTTTATCGGAATCGAGAACATTCTTGGGCAGGTGGAGGCGAAGGAGTTCAGTGCGGTAGTGGGTGAACACTCAATCCCTGCCATCGATTTTGCAGAGTATTTTTCCACTACGAGGTCCATGCCTCATCAGCTCCTCGATGTTCGCAATCCATCGGAGCATCGGCAGAACCGTCTGCCAGGTGCGAAGCAGATCCCGATCTACGAAGTGCTGGACCGGATTGATGAGATCGACCCGAACACGACGGTGGTCGTTCACTGTGCCGCCGGTTATCGTGCCTCCGCAGCCGGTTCCATGTTGGCAGCAAAGGGTTTCGAGGTCATAGTCATCGACGATGACTTAGCAAATGGCTTGTCGCTCGTCTAAGCAATTCATCTAGGTCGGTCGACGACATCGCTGATCAGCGTGGCATGGTGTTTTGAGGCGTGGTGGCTCAGGGTAGGGGGCGGGGTCAGCCACGCTGCATTGGGTGTTCCCGGTGGCTCCACACTTTTCGTATTCACTTGGTGGTCCGGTTGCGCAGCGGTATAGTGCATGACCGAGCAGATTCATGGAGTTCTCCATGGCCGACAGTTCGGCCGCGCTTATCACCGCGAACGTCTGGGGGTTACAACAGTTGTCGTAGCGACGCACCATAATGATTAGTAATGAACTCGGCCGATTGGGCGCTGTCCCAAGGTATACACCCTCAAACAGCATATAGATGGTATCGGACATCGAAGATGCCCGTCCCAGCACCCAAAGTTGGCCAGCTCATGCTGGTTGGAGATTTAGAATCGGAAGATCCAAAACATGGATCGTCGGTTATCTACGCGCGAGTATCCTCCTCTGACCAAAAACCAGATCTAGATAGGCAGGTGGCAAGAGTACTGGCTTTCGCTGCCGAACACCGATATTCGCTAGAGCGCGTAGTGACCGAAGTCGGTTCCGCTCTCAATGGACATAGACGCAAGTTTCTGTCACTCTTGAGCGACCCCGAAGCCGAGACCATTCTGGTTGAGCACCGAGACCGCCTCTGTCGGTTGAGAGCCGAATACGCAGAAGCTGCGCTAAATGCGCAATCGAGAAGGTTGGTCGTGGTTGACACCGCTGAGGTAGATGATGATCTTGTCAACGACGTCACAGAGTCACTCACATCGTTGTGTGCCCGACTACATGGACCTAGGTCGGCTGTCAACAGAGCACAAAAAGCTATTGAAGCGGCGTGCTCATGATTGTAACGATGCGAACCAAGGCACAGGCTCAGAGGGTAGCTGACATCACCGGTGGTGTGATCGTTGTCAAAAATGGCAAACCAACACCAAAGGTGCAGTTGCAAGGCGACTTCGAACAGCATCGAGCTGCGGTGGAGTCGGTCAGCGTGCTATTCCGGCTCTGCGATGACGCGGGTGAACAAGTCCCGAGCGGCTGGACTGTCACTGGGGCATCCTTTGAGGTCGAGTGGCCCAAAGACCAACACAAAGCATCACTCATACACTCCCACTTCGGCGCCAGAAGGGCCGCCTACAACTGGGCGCTAGCCAAGGTCAAGTCCGACATGGAGGCCAAACAGCAGAACGAAGACCACCTCTCTACGCCGTGGACGCTCGAGGCACTACGCAAACAATGGAATATCGAGAAGAACGAAATAGCCCCTTGGTGGGGAGAGAACTCCAAAGAAGCCTATGCCTCTGGTATAGCCGACCTAGTACAGGCGCTCTCTGGCTGGTCTCACTCCAAGAACGGTAGACGACGAGGCAGAAAGGTCGGCTTCCCAAAGTTCAAGTCAAAGAGAAAAGACCAAAACAGGGTGCGTTTTACTACCGGAGCTATGCGTCTTGAGGATGACCGTCGTACCATTGTGTTGCCGACCATAGGGGCTCTACAATCTAGGGAGAACACTCGCAGAATACAGCGCCACCTAGCCAAGAACAATGCCCGTCTGCTCAACTGCACGCTCTCCGAGAGATGGGGCAGGTTGTTTGTCTCTTGTCAACTCGCAGTGAGGACCAGTATCGTTTCCAACCGGTCTCCATCAAAGCCAAATGCCCGAGTAGGTGCCGATCTCGGACTGCGAGCGTTAGCCACGATAGCGGATGGCGATGGCAACATCAAGGTCTTTCCCAACCCAGCACCACTGCGCACGACGCTCACAGAGCGCCGTAGGGTTGGGCGCAACCTTTCACGACGGATACCCGGTTCAAACGGATACAGGCGAGCGAAAGCCAAGCTCGCCAAGTTAGACCGTAAGTGCGTATATATCCGTCGTGAAAGCATCCACCAGCTGACTCGTTACTTGGTGGATCATTACAGCCAGGTACAGATCGAAGATCTGAATCTCGCCGCCATGAGGCAGAGCATGAGAAGACGAGCCTTTCGACGTTCGGTATCAGATGCCGGGCTCGGGAGCTTTCGACCAACGCTCACCTACAAGGCTGAACGAGCCGGAGTTAAGATGGTCGTTGTGGATCGCTTCTTCCCGTCATCGCAAATACATCACAACTGTACGGGCAGACTCACAGGCGCAAAGCTCGCCAAGAGACTCACTTGTGAGGTATGTCACGTTGAGGTGGATCGAGATGACAATGCTGCGCTCAATATCCGCGACTGGTCGGTCACCAGTCCTGGTCTAGTTGAGGCCAGTGCCCTGTCCGTTCCCAGGCCCTTATCGGGTACAGGCGGCAGTTCAGATGATGGGATGACTTATCACCTGGAGAGAGGATGTAAGACCAGTAGCAATACTGGCCGTACTCAGAGAGGCAAGAACAACTCTCGGACAAGTGAGATCAAGGTCCGAGACGAGAACCTTGTGAAAGGTGCGTCATTATGAGCGGACTCACTATTAATCACTCAGATGCAACGGTTGGCGTTCCTGATGTCCTTCGGAGCGAGTCTCCCCGGTGACAGCGGTGGGCAGCGGGAAAGGTTGATGTGGACCCTGCGTTCGGCTTCCTAAGGAGTGAGACTGCCTTGGTGACACGGATGCGCGAACAATAGAAAAACTATCTAACTCGGTATCTGGGGGATCCAGAGCACAGAGATGGTTCACTCTGCGACAGGGCTAGAGTCATACGAATGGCATCAGCGAACCATGTTCGGCATCCCTATATCGTCGACAAATATAACCTTTATCAGCTTCCTCTTCATTTGGGGGACGCAACTCTGGCCTTGCGTCGGCCATCGAGCTCGGAAGAGTGGGGGCTGTTCTTCGGCCTACACCCAGATGCCATTTTGGCTATCGCCCTTGATGTATCCCCTGGCGGACCCACTCGCGATCCTGGCCAAACGCTTCAGTCAAAAATAGGTAGCCCCGTCATCGGCATCACATTGGCCGCTCCAGACCTTTACCACTTTTGGTATGAAGGGAATCAGGGCTATGCCATGGACATGGCGTCGATGCTTGCAGCCCAGTATCCGAACCATGTAGGGGTTGTCATCGGCGAGGATGCATTGGTGGTGGGTGTGTCTAACGGGGACGCGACACCGGCGAGGGGTGTGGTCCACGGTTGGGGGAGTGCTACTCTTTGGGCCTTGGAATCGCTGTTGGGATCAGCGACTGCGATCGCCGGAGCCTCGGTGCACCCGCTCGACGGATGTTTGAGTGCGGTCTCGGCCAGGCAGCGGGTGTTGGTGGGAGTGTCGGCGACCACCGACACGCAGGTGCTCCTAGCGGCAGCAATTTTTGACTGCGCAGCCACAATTTTTCATGCAGGTAATACGACAAGGTATGTGGTGACCGGTTGGGCGCCCGTAACGCGCGCTATCGCTGCAGACCTCGCGGTTCTTTGCGGTGATTCTGTCCTCTTCGTTGAGCCGGCTTCGGTACTTTCGCGTGGAGGATTGCCGCTGGACCTGGACTGGGGCGAGGAGGTGATGAGCCCAGTGGGTCCACTGCGCCTGTTGCGGAGGACCTATGCGGACTGGGTGAAACTAGGCGCGCGGCTTCGCGAATCGACCGAATCGAGGTAGAACCGCAATTGTTGAGACGATGAAGCCTCAAGAAGGACTAGGGAGATCAACCACGATCACTGCAAGAGGAGAACGCATATGTCAGGCGGGTTGCCGCGTGTCGCTCGTTAGCGTTCCACCGAGTCCCGTTGCGCAAAACAGCGCGCCCCTGACTGGTCCTAGCATACGGGACACCCGAGGAGTTTGACTAAGGGGTGGACTCCGCTAAAGGGGCGCTACGAAAGAGCCACTTGTGCATGAATGTGAACTTGCCAAACCATAAGAGCACAAAGGAGAGAAGATAGGAGCCTTGCACGACGATGTCAGTGGTCAGTCGTGAAGTCCCCAGGAAGCCGGCATGTGAGTGAGAAAAGTCGACGAACCAGGTAGAGAATACGAGGCCCGTCACGGCCATCAGAATATAGGGCAGTACCTCGCGCCGAAAAGAGGTTGGACTTTTTTTGCCCCACGCCCAGTAACGGTTGATGAAATACGATGGTATCGCCCCAATAAGCGTCGCTGTGATCGCCGAGTCACGAGCGTTCTCGAGACGCAGTACCGAGAAGACGAAAAACAGCACAAGCTGCGAGAAGACTGCAGTAATGACCGAGCCAGTCGCATATCGCCAAAAACGAGACCAAAGAGCCCGGATCCTATGGTATTGTTCCTCGCTGATGACGAGAGTAGCGAGCCGCTGTGCAACGATTTCTATGGTATCCACTTGCCCCTAGCATAGCAGCGCTGGGAGCCCGTTGCGTCCAAAACGTAGACGGGTCGCGACCCGAAAGCCCTGGTCAAATGTTACCATTTGGTTAGGGACGACCTATTGCATGGTCCTTGCGTTGCCCGCGATCGGGTAGGATTGATATATTGATTAGCGAATATATAGTTGATTGTCTTGAGCGAGTGTTGGGTCTGAGTGACTGCCGGGAACTCGCCGAGGAGCGAGTAATCGTGGCAAGTTGTGCCTCAGGCCTTCTTTTGTGGTGCCGTCAGAAATGGGATAGGTGTATCGTTGGAACAGAATAGCGCTAGGCGTCACGTGGTGGTCACTGGGGGTTCCGGATTTATCGGTACGCATCTCGTGAAGACTTTGCAGCGTGAGAACTCCCGGGTTGCTATCGTCGATCGTAATCAGCCGCGTGTGGATGGGGTCGATCACTTTGTCCGTGGAGCGATCGAAGATCCTTCGACATGGGTCGCGTTGGCGCGAGCGCTACCCGATGGCGCTGATACGTTGGTCCACTTGGCTGCAAGGACCTCTGTCCTCGAATCGATCAAGGACCCAGCCGATGTGTTTGCCTCTAATCTCGTTGGCTTCCATCATGCGCTCGAGTTTTGTCGACTGCACGGGGTGCCGCGGGTAATCCTCGCCTCCACGAATGCGGTGGTGGGGATGAGTGGCGGGACGGATCTGATCACCGAACTCTCACCGCTTGCACCGCTCACCCCGTATGGTGCGAGCAAGGCGGCTGATGAGATGCTTGGCTCTGCCTATAGCGAATGCTACGGTGTGCGAGTTGCGGCGGTGCGGCTGACGAACGTTTACGGACCGGATATGTGGCGTAAGGATAGTATCGTTCCTCGACTCTTCCGTTACGCCCAGGGTAAGGGAGATTTTGCTGTCTATGGCGATGGCACACAGTTTCGAGACTTTGTCTATGTTGAAGACGTGGTGCGAGCCTTCTTGTCGTTAGCCGATAGTGCATTCGCTGGGCCGGTCTCCTTCGGATCAGGGGAGAGTGTCTCGGTCAATGAACTCGTCTCACTCGTCGGCCAAGTGGTAGGAAAAGAGTTGCACCCCGATCGTGTGCCGGCAAAAACGGGCGAGATGCCGGGCGTGCGAGTATCGCTGGAGCGTGCGCATACCGCTGGACTCAAGGCCGATGTGAATCTAGGTGAGGGTCTAGGACGAGCGTGGCGTGACTTTCTTGCGAGTAGTCAGTAGAGGGGCTCAGGCCAAGACCGAACGATCGCTGCGACCTCGTGACCACGACGGTATGCCGATGTAACCAGCAGTTGATCACAAACGTTCGTCGCTCCCGTCAGGCAGGTGCAGAGGTGCCGGTACCGTCGGGTTAGCGATACCAGAGGTTCTCCGCTCATAGCCAGGTGCAACCCTTTGTAGCACACCATCGGCATCACACCATCGGCATCACACCATCGGCATCACACCATCGGCATCACACCATCGGCATCACACCATCAATGCTCCAGAAGATAGGGCTACAGTGCGTGCCGATCGGCGGTCATGTGAGCGAGGTCGAGTCAGCGGGGAGCTTCGGCCTGAACGACCTGCTTGAGCAAGGCGTTCACCACGGCGTGGGTATGAGTGAGGCGATCTCCCCACCACTGATCAACAGAGGAACTCCGCACACTGTACCAGAGTAACTGAGCCTCAACCGTCTCAAGCACCGCGGCTAACGTCGCCTCGGGGGAGGCATCGAGCAATGACTCGAAGCTAAAGCGTCGGCCGCCAGGACGCATTCCTAGTTCACGTTGATGGGTGATCCTGATGAGTTGCGATCTCGGAAGGAGCAATCCAGAGGCCACTGGTGACAACAAGAAATCAACCAAATCCTTGCGTTCATCAGTCGCTGGTGGGGGTGGGGCATGTCGTAGGAGATATGGTAGGGCACGAGCGGGTGGAGACTCATCCTGCCAGTTCTGGTGAAGTTCACTGAGCAATGAACCAATTCGGCCTAAGCCGGGAGGTGCGAAGGTCGCTACGGCTCGCGCATAGGTACCGAGCCAAGGTGCCATCGCCTCATAGAAGATCGCGTTGGCACGCTCCCAGCTCTCTTCATGGACGAGTAGTGCAAGCAGTCGCAGCAGAAACGCGAGCGAGTCAGGCTGGGCAGGCTGTTGCTCAGGTCGCAGATACGCCGTGAGGAGACCCCGTAAGAAATCCACGGGTGCACCACCAAGGACAGGGCCAATCGTCAGGTAGTAGCTGGCAAAGGGAGGCAGATCGAAGTCGAAGAGCTCAGTGAAGCCGTCCCTCGTCCACTCTAAACCAAGGATCTCCAGGATCGCGGGGTGAGGGTCAGGATTCTCGATCACCTCAGCGAGTGCCTCAAGAATCTCCCCGCTTCTCCGTGGTGTCATGGTCACGTTAGTGGTGCTCAGACCGGTGTGGGAAGCTCGAAGGCTTGCACGCTTGGTTTCAGTGGGCGTAAAAGCCAACGAGGTCGCCGAGTCCCATCGGGCGAGACGTCGCGTGCCGATTGCGTGAGTTGCATCCAGCGATCAAAGATCGCTCGTGAACGCGAGGTATCAACATGCACTTCACCGTGAAGGTCGTTCGGTTCAGCCTTTGTGACCGTTACCACCTGATGCCAGCAGTGCATGCCAGATATCGGATCAGGATGCACGCCAAAGGTGAGGTTCTGATGAACACCAATATCGGTCCACCAGATCCGAGCCGTATCAGGATCGCTCGACTCATAGGGCTCCGCGCCTCCGTGCGGGTGCATGCCCCACTGGGTCCCTTCCTTGGAGAGGCTCACCGAGCGCATCATGGCAGAGGAACCGAGATCGCCAATGCGCCAACGACCCATGTGGTGCGAACAGGCAACCACGCCGGGTCGGATCCCTTCGGTGACCCAGGCCTTTGCCACAAAATAGCCGAGGTCGGTGTTCACTCGAACCAGGTCACCATCGTGGATAGAGAGGCGTGAGGCGTCGATTGGATTGATCCAAACTGGATTAGTGTGTGCAATTTCATCGAGCCATTTTGAGTTTGCAGAGCGTGTATGGATCTGCACTGGCAGCCGGAACGTCGAGATCAGCGGAAACTGATCTTGAGTGAGGCGATCCGGATGGACGTGACTCTTGATATACGTGGGAGTCGCATACTCTTGCCAACCCCAGTCCGCCAACGTGGTCGAGTAGAACTCGAGGCGACCTGAAGGGGTCGGGAAGCCCCGACGGACGACGCCATCAACGACGACCCCAACGGGGCGCCGACCATCGTCATCGGGGGCGGGATCTCCTGTTGGGACCACATTCGCGCTGATCGGTTTGGGAGTCTTTGTGTAGACACGACCAAATGCTGTCACCGCTAGATCTTCAAGCTCTTGTGCTGGCACCTCTTCGGCAAAGACCTGACCCACTCCATTGCGGATCTCGAACGCACCGTAGCGCTGCATATAGCCCAGTGGGCTCAACTCCTCGGCCGCTGCCTTCTCGGGTAGGCCGGGCACAGAGTTCTCGAACATCCAGCTGTAGTACT
Organism: Ferrimicrobium sp.; assembly: GCF_027364955.1. Lineage (NCBI taxonomy): Bacteria > Bacillati > Actinomycetota > Acidimicrobiia > Acidimicrobiales > Acidimicrobiaceae > Ferrimicrobium > Ferrimicrobium sp. The sequence goes on along the minus strand of NZ_DAHXOI010000003.1, from coordinate 34,090 downwards.
CCTCCACGGTGAGCTTTGCTCCCGGATGACGCCGTGACTCAAAGTACTGGCGTATGCCGAGAGTTCCATCGGGGTCGATGCGCCAAGAGAGTTCGATGTAGAATTCGTTCTCCTCCCAGACCTCGCCTGGATTCACTTCGCGGGTATCGTAGACGCGTCCACCGAGGCGCTCTCGTGCGACTTTCAGCACCGGTTGCCGGAACCCGATCCACTGTCCATCGTATTGTTCATACGAGAAGGTGTCATGGCGCTCCGAAGCATGCCCCATCGGCAGAATATAGTCGGCGAAGAACGACGTCTCGTTCCACGTTGGCGTCAGCGCCACATAACAACCGATTTTGCGCTCGTCAAGGAGCATCTCGATCCAAGAGAATCCGTCAGGATTAGTCCACACGGGGTTGTAGACGCGGGTCATGTACACCTCAAGTCGTCGACCGGTCCGCTCCATGAGGTGTGGTAAGAGGTAGGAGAGTTCATTCATCGCCAAGGGGAAGTCCAATGGCCATGAGAGCTCATTCCAAACGTTGGGATGGCCCGGCGTATGGATGGGGCGCGGGACATACTTGTTCCAGGCGTTTAGATTGGTGCCTCCTGGGGTTGCCACTGCCCCGAGCAGGGCATTGAGGAGAAAGGTGGTACGCGAAACTTGCCAGCCACCAAGATTCCCAGCCGCAGCGGAACGCCAGTTGTGACTCGAGAGTGCTGTCCCTGAGGTGCCAATGATCTCGGCTGCCTCTCGAAGGGTTTCGATATCGACATGGGTCTCGGCAGCGGCAAACTCCAGCGTATAATCGGCGTAGAGTGCCTTGAGATGTGTCTCGAAGTTTTCAAAGGTCTGCGGTTCGGCTGGTGCCTCAATCGCGAGATACTCTTGCCAGTTCCACCATGACCGCACGAAGTCCCGGTGATAGAGATCATTTTGAATGAGATAGTTCGCAAACGCGAGGTTCATCGCCGCCTCCGTGCCTGGCCAGGGAGAGATCCAGAGATCAGCATGGGTGGCGGTATTGGAGAGTCGGGTATCCACCACGATCAGCTTTGCACCGCGCTGGCGTGCCTCGGTGATGCGTTGCGCATGTGGGTTAAAATAATGACCCGTCTCGAGGTGCGAGCTGATCAGATAGATGACCTTTGCGTTGGCAAAGTCCGCACTGGGGCGATCGATGCCGCTCCAGTAGTGGTAACCGGCACGCCCTCCCGAAGAACAGACGTTGGTGTGCGAGTTGTGACCATCGACCCCCCAAGCAGCTAGAACACGTTCGGTGTAACCATCCTCACCTGGACGTCCAAGATGGATCATGATCTCGTTTTGCCGTTCCTCGAGGATGGCAGTGCGCAAGCGATTGGCGATATCACGCAACGCTTCATCCCAGGTAACGCGCTCGAAGCGCCCCTGACCCCGAGGTCCAACTCGCTTCAACGGATAGAGAATCCGATCAGGGTCGGTTACTTGATTGATGGTGGCCGGTCCCTTGGCACAGTTACGGCCTCGTGATCCTGGGTGCTCGGGATTACCCTCAAACTTGCGAACCTGCAAGGTGCTCCGGTCGACATAGGCCAGTAGACCACAGGCAGACTCGCAATTGAAGCAGGTCGTAGGGATCAACATCGAGTGGCGCTCGACACGTTTTGGCCACTGGCGGGAATCTAATTCGACCCAATCATCCCAGCGCTCCTTGGGGGGGAAGCTCGCGAGGTCGGTTCGAGAGGGTCCCTGGTAGAAGGTCTCGCCAGCGGCATCGATCGCCTCGCGTTTGGCTCGCAGGCGATCGCTTAGCTTGTTGAGTTCACTCATTGCTACTCCTTAAAATCGTGGAGGGTGTGGTCATCGGCACCGTAGAGTTCTTTCATCGCATCAGGCAAGTGGCACCGCTTGTCCGGCCTGCACGAAGGCATGTTCGAGTGGCAAGATGCACAGGAGGGCAGCAACGCCGAGATCCATGCCTACGACCGGGGTGGCGATCGCGAGCAGATTCAAAAGAATGCCGACAAGAAAGAACCATCGGAAACGGCCGCGGGTCATTTCATACGAGGCGAGGTGGGCTTTAGCGGTTGGATGGGTGATGGTGGCCTCACCGATCACCATTGCAAGGTTAATGACCGCCAGGGCGCTCACAATCCGATCAAGATAGGCAACGTGCAGAGGATTGGCCGCTGCTACGCCAAACAACGTGATAGCAGCACCGACCAGAAGGGCTTGAACCACCAAGTGGGGTGGCAGGAGTGGATTCTGCCAGAGATCACGTGCCTTTGCCTGCGCGAAGAGGAAGGCGGTGTACAGAGCGGCGAGACAGGCGAGTGGAATTCCTGGAATTGCCAGTAGTTCCTCCAAGGTTCTCGCGTGAAAGATGGCGGCCACGAGGTCGAGCGTGACGACACCTCCAAACAACATGAGCCCCCAAGCCCCCCGCACAAGCCAACTCTGGATTCGGCCCTTGAGGAAAATCAGGTGAAAGCGTTCGGGATGTTTGAGGTCGATGATGAGTAGCACGCCGGTGATACCGAGGAACACAAGTGAAGTGATCGGTCCCACAAATCGTACCACTGGTGAGGACCAGGGTAGCCGATGGAGCAGTACCAGCAGAATCGGAACGAGGTAGGCCCCGGCCGAGATTCCTTTCGTCCATGTGTAGAGGCTCACCTTCCATCCCCAGGGCGCCGAGTGAGCCACGTCATAGGCAAGCTTGGCCTCTGCAGAGAGGTTGGAGTCATGAAACTCAGCTGGGTGGCCAGACACGGTCGTATTCGGTCCGCGCTGTATCTCGGACCACATGAAGGTATCCCCGCCAGGACGGGTGGCAGCGATCGGGTCGAGCGTTGCTTGGTGGGCTCCTTTGTAATAGACCTTGGGGCGGGTGCCCTTGTCAGGAGAGCGGACCGCCACGCTTTGGCGATGAATGATCTTTGTCACGGGGGAGCTGGGGTCATCGAGACGTCCGATCAGAATCGCCTCTGTGGGGCAGACGACGACACAAGCCGGTTCAAGGCCCACCTCAAGCCGGTGAGCACAAAAGTTGCACTTCTCGGCTGAATGATCATCAGGATTGATGAAGATAGCATCATAGGGACATGCGGCCATGCACGCCTTACAGCCGATGCAGATTGACTTATCGAAATCGACGATACCGTCCGGGCGCTGGTACATAGCACCGGTCGGACAGGCGGCTACGCAGGGTGGATTGTCACACTGGTTGCACCGTGTGACCTGAAAGTTTCGGCGGACATGGGGAAAGACCCCGACGTCAACAGCTTTCACATAGGTTCTCGTGACCCCAAGTGGCACCTCGTTTTCAGACTTACACGCCGTGGTACAGGCATGGCAGCCGATGCATTTGCTCTGATCGAGCACCTTGACCCATGTCTCGGTTCGTTTTGAAGCGTCTGTTAGCAACTGTTCCCCTTTGCACAGTGATGCCCGACTGGCATGTTGCTATCCTATTCCTGTCGAGACCCGCTACCGGGTCGTTGCCGTTAGCAGGCTTTAGGCGTTAGAGAAGTTACCGTTGGTTGCCCAAGCAGCTTGTGAACTGGTAAAACGGCAGGTAATGACTACGAAGCAGCCATTGATCGCTGGTAGGTTACCCTTAGGTTTATGTCAGTATCGGCAATTCAGAGTATTTGCAAACTTATATCGTCCGTCGCCGATCGAACCAAGCAACACTCAAGAGTGCGACGAGCCCTAGCGCGGAGAGCGCACCAATCGCGAGCGCCGCAAGCATTCTAGGTGCGTGATAGCGCAACGTCAGCCGCGTGGTCCCCGCTGGTAGGTCAAGTGCGATCAGACCATGGTCGTTCTGCACGGCGACCGTAGTGCCGGTGCTGGTACTCGCTTGCCAGCCAGGTGCATAGGCCAATGTTGAACGCACCACACTTGGAACGCGGGCCGCAAGACGAGCGGTGAGGGTGCCATCGGCGTGCTGCGTTTGGGACTCGATGTTCACCGCAGCAGTTGATCGAAGGTAGCCGCTCGTGGGGTACCTGCTGACAAAGTCGATCGAGCTGTATTTTCCTTGGAAGGTGCGCCATCGAGACGGATCGAGATGATTGACCAGTGGTCCGGCCACCTCAAGGTCCGTCGAGGCCGTTGTGATGACGACGTCGAAGGGTTGCGTTCGTGTCAGATGAGGGTGAGGCGTGACCACAAGGGAGGCGAGTAGACCAGAGGAGAAGGAAGTCGGTAGGTCAACGGTAACCCACCCATTTGCGCCGACGATCGCGTTCGGATCGACATAGGTTTGACCGTTGACGGTGGTTGCTCTCACCGCTAGCGAGGATACACCGGGTCCCAGCCGAAGCAAGACAGAGCGAGCTGTCCGAATATTTCCAACAAAGAAGGCGCTCGACTTGTCGGCCTGGAGCAAGGGGCGGGCACCATGCTTGCGAAGCGTGCCAGGAGCTAGCGTGCGAATCGGTACATGAAAATAGCGCCGAGCGGTGATCAGTAGATCCATATTGAGGTCCTGGTGGTAGAGGGGTATCAAAGCCGGATCGAGGGTGGACTGGGTCTTGGTGTGGGTGAGATTGTTGTAGGTAGCGAGCGAGAGTGAGGCGTAACCCTGAATCGAGTTTGTGTGGGTAAAGACATTACGGTCGAGTTGTTCATTGGCAACGATCGTCCGATCGTAGAGGTAAAGATTCGGATCGTAGAGTCCATAACGTTCTGATCCATGAAGTAGTTGGCTTGCCGTTGGGGCGGCGGGGTTTCCCAGGGGCTCATAGAAGGCTGGCAATACCACGAATTGGATCGACATGCCGAGCATCTCGAAGGTGAGTGCGCCGATGAGGATCTGTCGGATTCGGCGAGTCGAGCGAGGCGTGGTGTTGTCATCGGGAGGCGAGGGTTGCCGAGGTGGTCTTCGCGCGAGGAGTGTCCCAAGGATCGCCAACATGATGGCGACCTCGAGGAGCACATAGATCCGGATCTCCAAGAGGGCGAGGTGGGTTGGTACAGAGGCGGCATCAACGAGTTTGAAGAAGGATGAGGGTGCCAGTACGATATCGGCGCCGACAGCTACGGTGATCAGGCCGAGCAACGAGAGAAGATAAGTAACTGAACGTGACAACGGCCGCGGCTCACCGTCGTTCCAGTAGTACTGGGCACCAGCAGCGGCGATAAGAACCGCGGCGAGATCGATATCGATGATGTAACGGGATGCAAGGCGCTGGAGATTGAAGAGCGGTAGATGATAGATAATGGTCGCAACGGGTGTCTCGGAACCAAGGGCTAGTAACGCTGCGACGATCATCAGGGTGATGAGGAAGGACTTTGCCCAGGGTTTGATGGTGGGTAGACGACGGGACGCGATACCGATAATGGTGAAAACAAGACCGACCGCAGTGATCGCAATGGTGATTTCTGAGGGGTTGTAGTTCCCAAAATAGTTGGGAAGGTAGCCGCCGCTATAGCCACCATAGGCAAAGGGAAAGAGGATAAGTGGCAGAAAGCGATAGGCAAAGGGACCAAAGCCAGCGTATTGGGCCGGGAGATGCGCCCGATTTGAGAGGGCGGTGTAGGCCAATCCGGTGTACCACTGAGGGGCCGATAGACCGAGAGCGAGCACAGCGGCAACAGCGGTGAGTCCGACGGCGCTGACTCTCAGGCTGCGGTAGGCGAGTCTTACCACAAAGAGCACACCGAGTGCCACGACACTCGCAAGCATCGCCTCGGGCGCGCCGGCAAAGACGGCACACGCAAAGGCGAAGGCGAGGCCCGTGGCATTGGCGATCTGCCCCGAGCGTGTTGGCGCATCGAGTAGGCGCACGAGAAACAGGAGGGCGACAAGAGAGGCAAGGTCACCCTCGATCATGTCGATGTGAACCACCTGCGCCGTGAAGGCACCTGTGCCGACAAAGACGATTCCGGCGGCGACTGCAAACCAGCGACTGATCCCGATGGTTTCGGCGATCTTGACGGTGACGATTTCGGCGAGGAACCAGCACAACGCCAGGGTCAAGGTCATGGCGACGGTGGCAGGAAGCAGCACGAACAAGATCATCAATGGGTAGAGGGCGCCTGCATTGAAGCCAGCGAGCAGTGGAGTACCGTCCCAATTGAATGGATCCCAAGTTGGAAGGTGTCCAGCGCGGTAGTCCTGACCGACCAGCCATCGAAAAGAGATGTTCTGGGTGGCATTATCGCCGAGGATGGGGGGGTGGCCGAGCAGGGCTGGAATCACAATCACCAGAATGGGGAGGAGTGCAAGCGCCATCCAATTCCGGTAAGTGAGGCGGTTCCCTCGGCTCGCCTCTGATGATGTCACGATGGCGCTATCCAGCGCTCACGAAGGTAGGTGCGCAGTGCTGCTCGGCCGTAATACCAACCATAGAGCAGATTTGTCGCCTTCTTGGACTGACCTGCCAGCCTTTTCACCATGTCGACTGGAAATTCCTGGATACGAGCTCCAGCAAAGGCTGCCGAGATGAGAAGCTCCGATGATTGATACTGTGGTTGATCCAGGCGGAGTTTGCCGGCCAGGGTTGCGGTGAAGAGGCGCAAGCCGGAGGAGGTGTCGGTCACCGACACGCGGGCCATACGCGATATCAGCGTGGCGAAGACCTTGACCCCTAAGTCTCGCACGGGATCCCCGACGATGGTGGAGCCAAGGACACGCGATCCTTGGACGAAATCGGCCCGACCTGAGGTGAGGTAGTCGAGGCCAGACACGAGCCCCTCGGGTGACCACTGCCCGTCAGCATCGATCACACAGATGTAGGTCGCACCGAGGCGGAGTGCGGCAAGGTAGCCAAGGCGGAGTGCGGCTCCTTGGCCTCTATTGATGGGAGTTTCGCAACAAAGCGCTCCATTGGCAAGGGCTACTGCGCGGGTTTGATCAGTCGAACCATCTGAAACGACGATGACAGTTGGGGCGACGCCATCGAGCCGATCTGGCATCGCTGCAAGGACTGCTGGGAGGGCCTCTGCCTCGTTATAGGCGGGGATCACCACCACCACATGAACGTCGTCAATGTCAACATCAGACAGGAATGCCGTCAGTGTGCGGCGGTCGATCGGGTCAAGGGGATCGCGAGCGTCGATCGCGAGCGGTCGAGTCACGCGCATCGTGGTTTCGAACTCCTTACCTCATCGTAGGGCCGTAGTACCGTACAGCCATAGTACCGTACAGCCATAGTACCGTACGGCGATACTAACGTAGGTCGATCGTGTTGGCCGTAGCACAACGATCACTGTTACCGGCACGCCCATGCTACCAATAGCGGCAGGGTCACCGAACGCTCACTTTAGTGGTCATCTAAGAGATTGCTCCTCTGTCACAGGCTCGGCCTAGCGTCAACGTTGGAGTTCCTGTAGCCGAGAAGCAATTACTTCCCTGAAAATTGAGAATTTCTTGATTTCTCTCACAGTGGCCAAGTCAACTGGTATAGTGGGTGGTGCGCTAGATGTAGTGTTGTTGGTTTGTTGTGGACGCTACTTGTGGGGGCTACCTGTGGTGGCTGCAGAGTGTCTCTGCGCTGGAAGGAGAAAATATGAAAAGGCAGTTAAAGGGTTTGGAACGGCATTTCACAACTCAGGGGATGAGTCCGTTTGACTCGGTGGTGTGGGATCGACGAGACGCCAAAATCTCGAATTACCGCACGGGCGAGGTGGCCTTCGAACAGCGAGGAGTCGAAGTGCCGAGCACGTGGAGCATGAATGCCACCAATATTCTCTCCCAGAAGTATTTTCGTGGTGCCCTTGATTCAGCCGATCGAGAGGGGTCCTTGAAGACGGTTGCCAATCGGATCGTGGATACTTTGGCACGGTGGGGAGAGAAAGACGGCTACTTCGCTGATGCTGAAGAGGCATCGACGTTCGCCGATGAACTCAAGTACCTTTTGATCCATCAGAGGGCAGCCTTCAATTCGCCAGTATGGTTCAACATTGGCGTTCAAGGGGTACCACAGCAAGGGTCGGCTTGTTTCATCCTCTCAGTAGATGACACGATGGATGCCATCTTGAATTGGTATCGCGAAGAGGGCGTGATCTTTAAGGGCGGATCTGGCTCAGGCGTGAATCTCTCACGGATTCGATCCTCACTTGAGCATCTCAACGGTGGCGGAACCGCGTCAGGACCGGTATCGTTCATGCGTGGTGCGGATGCCTCCGCCGGAACCATCAAGTCTGGCGGCAAGACGCGCCGTGCAGCCAAGATGGTCATTTTAGATGTTGACCACCCGGATGTCGAGGAGTTCATCTGGACAAAGGCGATCGAGGAGCGCAAGGCCCGCACGCTTGAGGCTGCTGGCTTCGATATGGGGGTTGATGGAAAAGACGCCTTCTCGGTGCAGTACCAGAACGCCAACAACTCGGTCCGAGTGAGTGACGAATTCATGCAGGCCGTGCTCGAGGGTCGTGACTGGGAGTTGCGAGCGGTGACCACCGGAGAAGTGCTTAAGCGCCTACCAGCACGGGACCTCATGCGCCAAATCGCTCAGGCCGCATGGGAGTGTGCCGATCCCGGTGTTCAGTACGACTCCACCATTAACCGTTGGCATACGACGCCGAATGCTGGCCCTATTAACGGATCCAATCCGTGCAGCGAGTACATGCATCTTGATAACTCATCATGTAATCTCGCCTCGATCAATCTTTTGAAGTATCTCAACGAGGATGGAACCTTCGATGTCGATGGGTTTAGCCATGCCGTCTCGCTGTTGATTGTTGCTCAGGACATTCTTGTGGGCAACGCAGATTATCCGACCGAGAAGATTGCCCAAACATCGAGGGCCTATCGACAGCTTGGCATCGGTTACGCCAACCTCGGAGCGTTGTTGATGGCGCTTGGATTGCCCTACGACTCGGAGCCAGGGCGCGCCTACGGCGCAACCATCACCGCCATCATGACCGGTGTGGCCTATGACACTTCAGCACGTCTTGCCGCAAGAGTCGGTGCTTTTGATGGTTACGCCGCTGACCGCGAAGGCATGCTCAGGGTTATCGCGATGCATCACGAGCATGTGTCAAAGATCAACTCCTACTTTGTCCCACCGGAGTTGTTCTCAGCGGCTCAGGAGATATGGCAGGAGACTGAAACCCTCGCCCAAGAGCAGGGGGTACGGAACGCGCAGGTCTCCTTGCTCGCACCAACTGGCACCATCGGTCTGCTAATGGACTGCGATACCACTGGTATCGAGCCGGATCTCGGTCTTGTGAAGTTTAAGACATTGGTCGGGGGTGGAACGATGACCTTTGTCAACCAAACCGTCCCTCGGGCCTTGCGATCGCTCGGCTACGACCAGGTAGCGATCGACTCGATCGTCGCCTACATCGATGAACACAAGACGATTCTCGGAGCACCACAACTCCGCCAGGAACATCTGCCGGTCTTCGCCTGTGCGATGGGGGATAACGTCATCAGTTACCGTGGTCACATCGCAATGATGTCCGCCGTCCAGCCATTCTTGTCCGGAGCGATCTCGAAGACCGTCAATCTGCCAGAATCGGCGACGGTTGAGGATATTGAAGAGGCGTATATCGAAAGCTGGAGGTTGGGTCTGAAGGCCGTTGCGATCTATCGCGATAACTGCAAGGTTGGTCAACCTCTCCAGACAATGCGTAAAGAAGAGAAACCCATCGTAACGGCTGAGGTTGACGAGCTGCGACGTGAACTGGCTGCGTTGGGGTCACAGTCCAAACGCGAGAGATTGCCACGACATCGACAGTCGAGGACGTACGCATTTCAGGTAGCCGATGCAGAGGGTTACGCTACGGTTGGTGAATATCCTGACGGACGACCTGGTGAGGTGTTTATCAAGGTCTCCAAACAAGGATCGACGCTTGCTGGCGTCATGGACGCGTTTTCAATTGCGGTGAGCTTGGGCCTCCAGCATGGGGTCCCTATGGAGACGTTTGTCCGCAAATACGTCAATATGCGATTCGAGCCGGCAGGTATCACTGATGATCAGGACATCCGTATCGCCTCGAGCCTTGTCGACTACATCTTCCGTCGTCTCGCTATCGACTATCTTGACACCGAGACTCGCGAAGACTTGGGGATCCATACAACGACAGAACGTACCCGTAGTCTGCTGTTCCCTGCCGATGAGCAGGTGCTGACCTCGACACGGGAGATTGACGAGAGTTACGGGGCTTCCGAAACACCCCTGCCACCCCTTGACGACACTGTATCATTCACCCAGTCGGATGCTCCTTACTGCTACTCATGCGGTAACGTGATGCAGCGATCTGGTTCATGCTTCGTGTGCTCGAGCTGTGGGACAACCTCAGGATGCTCGTAAGTCTGACCACAATCAAGGTGTCCCCTAATTAAGTTGTTGCCAGGGGGTGCTGGAGTGTTAATCTAACCAGATAGGCTGCCCCCAAAGGGACGTCGTCACGATGAGGGATTTTCCCTTGGCACGGACGTTCTCGGAGGGGGCAGCCTTGGTCACAACCAAGGTGTCACAGCCAATCCGGTACGATGATGGCATCGTGCCGATGCTCTTGGGGCGGAGCCGATTTCGATTGACTGCTGAGACGAGTCACTTGCGCCTTTCATTACCGTGAATGATCGCATTCACAGCCTCACTAGTAACTACCTTCACCACCGTGTGCCTTCTCGCCCAAACTCGCTTGCGGTAAGTGCGAACGGCTGGGATTCACCCCTTGGCTATATTGCGGACTTCTACGCAGGTGATAACCAGAATTCTGTATGTGCTGTGGCGTGGCAGTGGATTTCGGGGTCAGCTGACTATGACCAAGTCAGTGGTTCCCGAATCGCGAGCGGTGAAGGCGGTGCTTGCGACTACTTCGCCATTGGTAGGCACATAGGACCTGTTATCCTGGGGAAATGAGGTTCCGCTGCGTTGGTGCAAGCTGCTGGCGGCGATGAACACGGCGATCAATTTCCAGAAAGCGGAGGTTGAGCCCCTAAGTTGTACTTGAGACGTGCTCGCACAGTTCCCTGACGAGGTGCGATGCACGGCCAAGATCTGGACTGCCAAGGCTGGGTGGGTGGCTTGTGACGCAATATGTCGACTGGATGGCGGTATTGTTTGAGTAGGATGCTGTTCGTGCTTGATGCTCAACAGGGGAACCAGAAGGGAACCGTGAACTGCTGCATTAAAGCGGAACGGCAACTGGCCCAAGTCGTAAATTAGTGAGCTTCTGGTGGTTCACGTTGCCTTATAGATTTGTTTGTAGTCTCGTCATGTAGGTCAGTATGGAGCATGTTTTGGTCAGAATTATGGTCGTGGAGGTCTCCTGGGGATGATGAGAAAGGCTAAAGTGTCGGTAGTATCAGCTGCTGTGCTGGTAGTTGTTCTCGTCATGGGAGCAGTCATCTTCGGTAGGATCAATGGTCACACGACCAGACCTAGCGCAACAGCTCCGAATGCCGTAGGTGGTGGATTACTTGTCGGGGTTGGACCATCACTAGGTGGAATATCTATCTATAGTCCCCAATCAGGGCGACCGCTAAAGGAACTTACCGCACCCCCGTTTGGACATTTCCCTTTTCTCAGCCCCAACGGCAGTTCGGTATACTTCACCACTTCAACACCAGGTAACGGGAGCTGCGAATCTGACATAGAGAAGAAGCTGATCGATGGCAAGAGCCATCCGATTGTCCAGGGCCAACTGATCAACATTAACTCGTTCACCATGACCCGGAACCGACACTGGGCACTCTGGCTCTCTTCAAGCGTGGGTTATGACGGCAGACCTCCGTATGCGCTGCACAAGATGAATGTGAAGACCGGCCAGACGCAAGTGAAGAACTACCGTACTTTCGTCGAATCCATGGCCGTAGCGGCCAACGGATCGGAGCTTGCACTCCAACAGGGAGCGATAGCAGTCCCTTTGAGTCAATCACGTGAGAAGATCTACCTCTATGAATGGGCGAGCGCCACACCGGAGGCGAGTCCAGCGAACGTCTTGCCATGTCCCAAGGGCGACTCAGAATGCGCTCAGACATCACCTGCCTTTACCCAGAATGGCGAGCTCTTCTATATCGCATCTATCGGACCCCATGACGCAAACTGTTTTTATGGTGGATGTGCAACACAGAGGTTCATACTCGTGCGTATGCATCAGCACAAGGCGATCCAGGTCGCCTCTGTCGTCGCTCCGAGTTTCCAGACCTATCTGGCCGTCTCACCATCCGGCAACGAAGCAGTGTTGAGCATTGGTAGGCGGTCATACTTTTGGAAGGCAGGTCATGGGCTGGTTCACATAGCGACGCTGTACGAGGAGTCATGGTAGCAACGTGAGTAAGCAGTTCATTCTGGTGGCGACAGTTGCGGACTGAGTATTTGTTACTTCCACTTGATCACTCGAACTAGGCGAGTCGGAATGCGCTTAGATCACGATGGGCCTCTCAATACGCTTGATGTAGTAGACGAAGTTCCACCGTTTGGTCCGAAGTCCCGTTAGAATTCGGGGGCGCACTGTAGGTGGCGTGACTTGCCAACGTATCTTCACTCCACCGAATTGTTGACACGCCTTTAGTTCTGAATGCAAGTAGAGGCGCGCACAAGCAACGGGGCATTTCCGGTAGCGTCAGGGAAGACACCAGATTGCAAATGACTGTCGGTTCGATCGTGTTATCGCGCGCCTACCTTGCAGTTGCTCAAGAGCATGGACGGCCCCCTAGATTTGCGACCGAGGGTACCTCACCATCCTTGCCAAAAGGCTTCAACGGATCTTCCAATGGCAAGCTCGAACACTTTGTGAACACTGGAAGGCATGTGTCAACCCTATGGACTTGCAGGAAAACGCAACGGAGCCCCCAAAGTGACTATGGGGTCAGCGAAATGGGTGCCCTCTTAACACTGTGTAGCTATTCTCATACCCTGGACCACGGTTTCGCGCAACCTCGGGGGTTTCGATCTTGTGGAGAATCCTCGATCTAGTGCCGCTCTTCTCCAAAAAGGGCAAGCAGGGTTTGAACCTGGGTGATGCCCGAGCGGTGGACGACATGCCAACGTCTCATTATCGCTCCGTATCAGCGCGTGTGGGTTGCCCGAGACAAGGTTGCACGCTGATTGGTCCAGTTTCCCTTTCTGTTAGCCAAAGGTCCCTAATGAATGTGTCGCCATCTGCAGCACGACCGTCGCCGTCTAGCTTCAGTGGTAGAGCTATCGGATTGGAGTCAGTTGCTGTGAACGATTATGAATACGATCTCATCACCATTGGAGCTGGCGGCGGTGCTTATCCCGCTGCCTTTCAACTCGCACGTACTGGCCAGCGGGTTCTCATGCTTGATCCAAAGGGAGTGATGAGCGGTAACTGCCTGGCTGAGGGCTGTGTCCCTTCAAAGGCAATTCGTGAAGGAGCTGAGTTATATCGTGGCGTCCGTAGGATGCCATATTTTCGGACAGAGGCTCCGCCTGATTATCGGTCAATGGTTGCATTCAAGGATTCGGTGCAGCAAGTGCGTTATCAGCAACATGATCAAGAGCTCGCCAGTCTCGGAGATCGCATCCGCCTGATTGATGGCATTGCCACTCTCCTAGACCCCCATACCGTGGCATTCGAGACTAAGTCTGAGGTCAGGACGGTGACCGCAAAGTACATTCTCCTCGCTTCTGGGTCGGATATCTCGATACCACCGATCACGGGAATCGAGCACTGCGTCACGAGTAGAGATTTGTTCGCAGTCTCACCAACTGTCACCGAGTTGCCTGCCAAGCTCGCTGTCATTGGAGGCGGATACATCGGGTTGGAGGTGGCGACGATGTGGCATGCCCTCGGTGTCGATGTCACGGTGTTCGAGGTTGCCAATCAGCTGCTGCCAGGTATGGACCCCGGCTTCGCAAAGCTGGTTGCCGAGGGACTAGCGCAGGGAATTGGTGTCGAGCTTGGCGCCGAAGTGACGGAGATCGACGACCGTCATCGTGTGAAATACTCCAAGCTCGGAAAGTCTTTGCTCTTTGAAGCAGACCTGGTTTTATTGGCCACAGGGCGACATCCAGTGCTCCCACTCGGTGCCGAAGCCCTTGGCCTTCTCGACGAACGGGGTCGGCTCGTTGTTGGACCTGGAGGGACGACGAAGGAGCGATCAATCTTTGCGGCAGGGGATATCACTGGAACCCAGATGCTTTTCCACGCTGCCACGCGTGAATCGTTAGCCGTCGCCCACAATATCCTGGCGGGTCGAACGGTAGATCGTGTCGATCCCCAGACGATACCTGCTACGATCTTTACCTTCCCGGAGGCAGCCTGGGTAGGGTCGACTCGAGCCGACCTAGCCACCAGAGGCATCGAAACAGTAGAGGTGGCGGCACCCTTCGATCATGAGGCACGCACGCAGATCTTGAATGAGCCCTATGGTGAGGTACGACTCTTTGGGGAAGCCCGTTCAGGTCGCCTGCTCGGGGCCTGGGTGGTAGGAAAAGAGGCAGGCCAGCTCATCGGTGAACTAGCGACAGCGATCGCGCTAGGGGCGACTATCGCAGACGTGGCCTCGGTTGCTGATCAACATCCGTTGGCCCATGAGGCGATCTCCAGGGCGGCCCGTACTCTGGTCTGAGCTGTTATTTGAGGCCTTCGCACGGCTCGGAAGGCCCTTGGCGACTATGGATTCGACAATGTGGTGGTGCGTAGAGCCATCGGTGGGGTGCTGATGTATGGACGAGGCGCTGGGTCTGTGTGACATTCAACCACCGTGAGCGATTACAGTGAGGATTCCCCGACCATCTGAGCATTGATTCCTTTCGCGAGTAGTTTGCTGATCACGAGGAACGAGGAACGATTGCCTGGCGATCAAAGACACCGACATGCTCTGCCTCAACGGAAGGTCTCTACAAAAAATGTACGAGGTACTCATCAGTTTAGTATTCAAAACGTTAACTTCCGGCCGCCTAAGGACCCTCTTTCATCTCCTCTTCACTTGGTCGGTTGATCCAGACCTCGTTGTTGAGGGTGGGTGGGGTTGGGATCTTTCTCACAAAGCGCTCAGGGTGGACTTCATAGGCGTCACGTAAGACCTCGGCTCTTCGTTCGGTGATCACCTCTGCGTAGCCCTCATGGACGTCAGCGGGCGTCATAAGTCCAAGGCCTGCGTGGTGATGTTCGTACTGGTACCAGGTGAAGAAGCGTTGGAAGAAACTCCTCGCCTCCTCAAGGCTCCCAAAGCGCTCCGGGAAGTCTCCTCGGTACTTGAGCGTCTTGAACTGGGCTTCGGAGAAGGGGTTGTCATTGGAGGTATGGGGACGAGAGTGACTCTTTTGTACCCCGAGGTTGGCGAGGAACTCTGCGACGCTATGAGAGGCCATAGAGGCTCCATTATCAGCATGGATCGTCAACTGGTTGGGATCGACTTCCTCTCTTGCAATTGCCTCACCCATGAGCTCTTGTGCTAGATCGCTACTCTCATGATCCTCGATTCTCCAGCCTACGATCGATCTCGAGTAGATGTCTATGATCACGTAGAGCTGGTAGTAGATCCCCTTGGTTGGACCTTTGAGTTTGCTGATGTCCCACGACCATACTTGCCCTGGTCCCGTGGCTAAGAGCTCAGGTTTTACCCTGGCGGGATGGGTTGCCTGTCGCCTCCTCTCTCGTGTTTCACCAGCCTCTGCCAGGATCCGATAGATCGTGGGTACTGAGGCGAGATAGATCCCCTCATCAAGGAGGGTGGCATAGATCTCTCTGACCGATACATCACAGAAGCGCTCCGAGTGACAGACCTCCAAGATGTGTTCTCGTTCGGCATCGCTTAGCCGCCTGGGACTGGGCCTCTTCGGCTTTGGTTCCCTGACCGGGGGATCGACCAGGTAGTAATAGCTTGAGCGGGCGATCCCAAGACACTCACAGGCAGCGACGAGACCGATGATCTCCGTCAGTTCTCCTACTCCCTCGACAATGGCTGCGTTTGCTCTCTTTGATCCTCGGCGCTTCCCCGTGAGAGCTCTTCTAGAAGCACCGATAATTTTCCCTGAACTTCAATGACCCTCCGAGACTTCTCCAGCTCAGAACGAAGTCTCTCATTCTCGTGTTCGAGCTCTCTGACCCGAGCTCGCAAGGGATTGGCCTTTGGTCCACGCTTTCTAGAGAGCGCCTCTGCACTCTGTTGGTCAATCACCCGACGCCATTCGGTAATCTGGGACGAGAAGAGTCCCTCTCGTCGCAACAGCTCACCCTTTCCTCCCTGAGGACAAGCATCGTACTCCTTCAAAATCCTCGCCTTGTAGCTCGGGGAGAGTACCCGTCTTGTTGCCTTGGGTGGGACCGTCACCTCTTGGGTTGTCTTGTCTTGCACCGTTTCATCGTAGGTAGCCATGCCAACATCTCTGCCTTCTCGCCCTCATTGATTTATTTTTTTAGCCGCGCACACACTGATACTGAGACCTAGGGCTATGACCCGATCGAATCCCGGCAAAGGCCAGTGCACACGCAAGGTAACTCTTACCTTTATGTAGAGCTCCACATAATGGCAATTATGTGGAGCTGGGGGTTATGGTGAGTTGTAACCTATTATCCCTGTCCATCGATGCTCTCTGACGTGCATTACTCACCATAACGCCTCACAATGAGAACAAGCCACCCGGCTCTGGAAACGCTTGACCAATCTGGCCCCACCGAGATCTATGCCCGGGCTGATGCCAAAATGAAACGAAAGGCCCTGGAGTCGGCGACAATACCAGCAATGGACATTTCACCGATGTCATGGACAGAAGATTCTGGACTTGCTCACCAAATGGGACACTGGACCTCGCTTACCTATGCAGGCTGTTACGTAGCGGCGTGTTCGAGCGCAAATGAGCGACAAGTAGTCGATGCTCGACTGACGACGTCTCCGGTTGTACCCCTAGATCCGGTCAAGGCTTGCAGTTTTTGGGGTTCGGGTAGTAACGGAACGAAAAAGGCAGTAAGAGTTGCCGGCGCGTGGGTCGCGTCAGCGAGCAGTCGCAGGCGCTCCTGCGCTACGGATTCGGGTACGTTAAACGAATAGCGGACCAACATGCCGATGTGGTGATGGCCAAGGGGAGACAGCGAACTCAGGCCCGCCTCGTCGATGGTCAGGCTGTCCGCACCCA
The DNA here is from genome assembly GCF_027364955.1 of Ferrimicrobium sp. Taxonomy (NCBI): domain Bacteria; kingdom Bacillati; phylum Actinomycetota; class Acidimicrobiia; order Acidimicrobiales; family Acidimicrobiaceae; genus Ferrimicrobium; species Ferrimicrobium sp. The sequence goes on along the minus strand of NZ_DAHXOI010000003.1, from coordinate 17,113 downwards.
AGGAATCGACTACCGCCCCCATCTACTGCGTATTTCAGAGGACAATCGCACTTGCGACCAACCCCAACGGACCAACTAGAGTCATGGACACACCAGTGTTTCATGGGTCCCAACGGCACAATCCGTGTCACATTTTGTGTCACGAAATCGTGACTAAGCCTGCATATTCATGACAACGTATGATGAACACACCCTCTTTGACCTGCACTGATGCTAACGCATGAGTATGTATGATGGGTTAGGATTCGAACTTCGGATCTGAACTACCTCTCGTGGCCCCTAACTCGCCCGTCTCCTCTTTCGGTTGAGACCAAAGAGGCCTAGGACTCCACTGGCACCGAGTCCAAGACCAATAGGGACCAAAGGAGTCGTCGTACTGGGTGCAGAAGGAGGTCCCGTCTTGATGGTGACCGACTGAGGCTTGGTGGTTGGAGTACTAGTTGTCGATGATGAGGTCTTTGGAGCTGGGGTCGATGATGTGGTTGAAGATGGTGTAGTTGAGGAGGTTGACGTAACCGGAACCGCGACTACGTTCACGCTCTGGGTGGTGCTCGCAGGGGCGTACTTGCTATTGCCTCCCTGACTAGCGGTTACGGTACAGGTGCCAACTCCCGTGAAGGAGACCACTCCGCTTGAGATGCTACAGACACTCGCTGGGGAGACGGCAAAGCTTACTACCAACCCCGAACTACTCGCCGCAGCTGGGGTGTAGGTCTGTCCCACTTGGGCATTGGTAGGAGCGGTAGAGGAGAAGGTGATGGTTTGGGTTAACGTCTGGGTTGCTTGAGAAACACTGATGCTCTGAGTCACGGAAGGAGCAGGGGCGTACTTGCTATTGCCTCCCTGACTAGCGGTCACACTGCAGGTACCAGCTCCCGTGAAGGAGACTACTCCGCTTGAGATGCTACAGACACTCGCTGGGGAGACGGCAAAGCTTACAGTTAGGCCCGAACTACTCGTCGCAGCTGGGGTGTAGGTCTGTCCCACTTGGGCATTGGTAGGAGCGGTAGAGGAGAAGGTGATGGTTTGGGTTAACGTCTGGGTTGCTTGAGAAACACTGATGCTCTGAGTCACGGAAGGAGCAGGGGCGTAGTAGTAATCCTGATGCATCCCCCCTCGGTCACTAGCCGTGACGGTACAGGTGCCAGCCCCATTGAAAGATACCGTAGTGCCAGTGATGGAGCATACACTTATTGAACCCTGAGTGATAGAAAAGGTTACCGGAACAGGAGAGGTTGAAGTAGCCGAGGTGTCAGCAGTACCACCTACTAGCGCTGACGAGGACAACGAGAACGTGATTGTGGGCTGAACATAGCTTGCCTGAAAGGAACCAGCATCACAACTAGCAGCACCAGAGTCCATAACATAGCCACGCTGATCAGATGGAGGACACAGGTGCGTCGACACCGGTATGGCTCCGATAGCTGGACTGTTAGCAGTGGGTTCAATTAGTAACCCAACGTCTTCCAGGTCACTGCCGGCACTCGCAGAAAGTACAGTACTAGAGGCCCGTGAATCACAGGAGTTGTTACCGGTCACTATATAATACTCAGCCACGTCAGTTCCTAGGGAGCAGGCACCTCCTGGGTTGTTCGGAGTTGCGATGAGATCCCCGGTGAGGTCAAGGGTATCGGAGTTGTATATCTCCGCACCTAGAGCGACTCCTTCGCTCGCACTCGCCGTATTGCCCGAGATCGTTGAGTCATCGATAGTAACGGTCCCAGAGTTGTTGTAAATCCCCCCACCCTGGGCGATTCCTTGTCCGCTCGTTGTGGCAGTGTTGTTCGAGATCGTTGAGTCATCGATAGTAACGGTCCCAGAGTTGTTGTAAATCCCCCCACCACCGGGGAATCCTTCGCTCGCTGTCGCCGCATTGCTCGAGATCGTTGAGTCATCGATAGTAACGGTCCCAGAGTTGTTGTAAATCCCCCCACCTAGCTCACTCGCGCTATTGCTCGAGATCGTTGAGTCATCGATAGTAACGGTCCCAGAGTTGTTGTAAATCCCCCCACCTGCGGCGCCTCCTAGTCCGCTCACTGTCGCCGTATTACCCGAGATCGTTGAGTCGTCGATAGCAACAGTCCCGGACTTGTTGTAAATCCCCCCACCGAAGACTTCTCCTGCGGTGCCTCCTAGTGCGCTCACTGTCGCCGTATTACCCGAGATCGTTGAGTCATGGATAGTAACGGTCCCGGACTTGTTGTAAATCCCCCCACCGTAGGCGTACAAATCGCTAGCTGTCGCTTTATTGCCCGAGATCGTTGAGTCATGGATAGTAACGTTCCCGGAGTTGTAAATCCCCCCACCGTAGGCGTATCCTTCGCTCACACTCGCGGTATTGCTCGAGATTGTTGAGTCATCGATAGTAACGTTCCCGGAGTTGTAAATCCCCCCACCGTAGGCGTATCCTCCTCCGCCCGTCAAGCTCGCCGTATTGCCCGAGATCGTTGAGTCGTCGATAGTGAGGGTGCCAGCGTTGAGAATCCCCCCACCGTCGGCAGTTCCTCCTAGTGCGCTCACTGTCACGCTATTGCCCGAGATCGTCACCCCAATGAGGGTAAGGTTGGCAGAACCATGAACTTTGATGCTTGAAGTTCCCTGCCCATCAATCGTTGGATCCGCTACACCCGGCGCGGCCTCGATGGTAACGGTCAAGGATTTCCGTATGGTCTGGGCACCATAGGTGCCACTAGTCCCAGGTGTGACGAGTTCGATGGTATCGCCAGAGGCAGCTTTGTTGATCGCGGTACTGAGGGAACAAGCATCAGTGGTTGCTGAACAGTTCCCCGTTCCCTGTGGTGTGAGCGCAGCATACAAGGTACTCGTAGTAGCAAAGGCACTTTGAGAAACCGTAACGGTCCCAACCATGAGGCCAAGGGCTAACCCAAGTCCTCCACCAATACGACCCAAGTACCTAAAGAGCTTTCGCCCTCGTGATCGAGAGGTAGTCATTGTCTTCTTCACTCCCTACCCTCAAGATCATGAGGATCATCCCTGCGACACAGTGCGGACCAACTATCCCTACGCTACCAGGGAAAAGACCACCAAGTGAGTCCCACCGACAGATTTCTTGACGCTTTGCTGTCAACTAGCACACCATCATGTCATGCGCCCACCCAGAGTGAAGATTCTCCCGTCTCTGAGGGTTCTTCTCCACCTACCCGTTAGCCTGAAGAGCGAGGCGTAGGTTCTCAAAACACAATCGTCAACACGGCTCGATCCGTGTCACGTTTTGTGTCACGAAATTATGAGTAACCATGCATATTCATGACAACCTATGATAAACTCACCCTCTCTGACCTGCACTGATGCTAACGCATGACTACATATGAGAGGTTAAGATTCGAACCACGTCTCCTGCGATACACTGGTTCGGTGTCACAGTATCCCGTCAGTGATGAAATCGGCACCGCAATGGGCAAATCTTTCGTCGGAGGAAGTTGCCTGTCGCATAATGCGTTCACCACCGTGTTTGTGGAATCGGGTTATGAGCAAGACGCTCCTTACGATTTGGACGCGAAGACACTCAACCAGGAGACGCGAGTCCAAGTCGCCATCAAGGCTGCGATTCGCCGTCTAAAGCACGCCCGCAAACTAGTCGACGGGTTGCTCGTCCAGTTGCGAGCCATCTCTCCTATTCCGCCCACTCTGAACTGGACAAATATCCCGGCTAACCATCGAAACGACGGTTGTGTGGCATTGCGATGCCAGGGTTGTCAGTCTCGTCTGGTAGGCATTGACTAAACCGAAGATGCAAGTGGCCCCACGGGAGTGTGCCAACGTTGGGCCGAAATCGATTCGCTGTGTATTGTGAACCATAGGTTTCCACGCGTTACTTGGGTTCTATGGGCGGATTCAAGTTGACACCAACTTGGTTCGCGAGAGCCCGAATGGCAAGTTTCATGTCTGTTGCGCTACGAGGCAGGTAGTTTGACCGAGATCCCCCAAGCGGTGACGGGGCCGAGGCCGCCATGATTGCCTTTGCGACCCATGTAGTCGATGGGAAGTGGTTCGCGCAGTGGTTGAGAGAAGGGGTACGCTTCACGAAGGGAGAGGAGTACCAAACCTCTGGGAAGTTTTCGAAGGTCACAGGGCCTCGCCCGTCGCCGCAACGACCCTAAGTTCCACGGGATCTGACCGACATTTTGACCGACATTTTCTGACCCTGAGCGATGTAAACCCTACACTACCCTTCGAGCACCATAGCACTCTGAAGTGCGAATACAGGGTTAGCGTGCGTCAACCAAGTGCTGCCACAGAGAACTCTCAATCACGCGTACTTACGTCGCAGCCACCAGTAGGTGACTCCGCATAGTGCTACCGCAGCCACAAGGTAGATCCCCATTTCGGCCCACTGGAACGGCCAGAATCGACTCGCCGGCTGGTAGGCGGCAACAGCGTGGAAGGTCAAAGAGAGCTTGTTGAGGCAGTCCTGAAGCCGGGTAGGGGTAGCTGTTCCTGGGTTTGACAGCTGTTTGAGCACGGGGCAGGCTTTAAAGAGGTACTGGCTCGATGGGGCATGCCCCGCCTTATCTGCGACCGACGTTGAGTAAACCCACGCGTTCGGGATCGTTACCTGGGGAGGCGTGAGAACGACCGCACCCACCTTTGGTGTGACACCGTTGTGGATAACAGCATTGAAGTTAAGAGTTCCTTGAGAGGTGCCTAAGGCAAAGCCAGGACCGGACCCGGCATCAAGATGGAAGGATTTGTGTACGGGCGATGCGAGGTAGGGACGAATCCAGAAGGTAACGGCGAGGCGTGCCGCTATGAACCCCGCGACCGTTACTGCCATTGCCGGTACCGTCCTTCGCAAAAGCACACCCGCCGTTACCCCGAGTGCGAAGGCGAATGCCGCGTATCCGATCGGCACGATGCCGTTGGTGCCAAAGTTGGCAACGCCAAATCGATTTTGGGTCACGGCATTGACCGGGCTCGCCCACCAGTTGGTCATCCATGTGAGCAGTCCGGCAAACACCATGGAAGCCACGCCGACAATCCCGAGCTTTGTTATGAGCCAATGCTTTCGCGTTATGCTCTGGGTCCAAGCGAGTCGATAAGTCCCGGTCTCAAGTTCTCGAGCAATGAGTGGCGCACCAAAGAAGATGCCGAGAAGCGCCGGTACAGCGGTCACGATGAGTGGTAATGCACTCTGTAGCGAGCTATCGACACCAATGACCGGGTTCGGAGTCGTGGCACAGTCTCTGGCAGCTCTACAAGATTTCTCAAAGGCGTCATAGACGTGCACGAGGTGAGGACCCGTGATAGCAAGCACGATCGCAAACAAGACCAGCAGTACCGCGCCGACAATCCCTTCGGTGCGAAATTGACGGAGCGCTACCCGGATCACGAGCGGACCTCGAGCTTCGGTCGACGGCGTTGTGCACTCGCATGGGCCATGTAGGTGAGCACAAGGTCTTCAAGGTCTAGCTGTTCAACCGACCATGACGGATCAAGAACAGGCTCGCTGGTCCGCACGACCAGAGTGCTCTGCTTGTCGGTGTGACTCTCGCTGATGAGTCGCTGGTCTTGGGGCAACTTGTCGCTGTCATGACGAGGACCCGTCAGTCGAAAATGGGTGTTCAACAGTTCGTCAATATCTCCCGCAACTTGAACACGCGAGTCAACGAGCACAACAAGGTAGTCACAGACTCGCTCCAAATCGGCCACGAGGTGTGAGGAGAGAATGACACTTGTCCCGTTGTCAGCGACGACCTCCATCAGTCCTTGGAGGAACTCGCGCCGCGCGAGAGGATCAAGATTTGCGACGGGTTCGTCGAGCACAAGCAGCTCTGGGCGCTTGGCGACGGCAAGAGTGAGAGCGAGTTGTGCACGCTGGCCCCCTGAGAGCCTGCCCACTCTTTGCCGAGGGTCAAGTCCCAGTGCTTCGATTCGCTCTTGAGCAAGGATCAAGTCCCAGTTACGGTTCATCCATGCGCCGAGTCGGAGGTGATCTCGGATCGACAGTCCGGCGTAAGTCGGGGTGTCCTGGGCGACGAATCCCACGCGCGAGAGTTGCTCAGGTGTTGTTCCAGGGCGACCACCGAGGACGCTAATGGATCCAGAGTCCGGCTGCAAGAGACCGACACACAACTGAAGCAGCGTACTCTTGCCAGCGCCGTTCGGACCAACAAGACCTACAACTTTGCCAGCAGGGATGTCCACCGTGCACTCCGAGAGCGCGCACTTGTTGCCGTATCGCTTGCCGAGGTCCCGTGCCTCCAAGACAGCAGTCACGCTACGTCCCTCGCGGAGAGAGAGCGAAGGCACTCCTGGTAGAGCGCATCGATGCTTTCGTCGTCAAGACCTGCCTGCCGAGCCTCGATCATCCACCGTTGGAGACTCTGACGTAGTGGACCGAGAGCAACGAGGGACTCCTCGCCGAGTGTCTTTGTCACGAACACACCAATCCCAGGCCGGGCGGCAACGAGTCCAAGGTTTTCTAGCTCCTTATAGGCCTTGAGCACCGTGTTTGGATTGATCGCGAGACTCGCGACGACTTCTTTCAGGGTAGGTAGTTGGTCACCGACTTCTAGCAGACCGAGTCGCAGAGCATGGCGAACCTGTTGAACGACTTGTTGGTATGGTGGGACGGCCGAGCGTTTATCGAGGTGGAACTCTATCACAGTACATCTCCATGGTTATCTAGTAACGTAGGTAACTATAGCACTAGCGGCGCGCATCTGTCAATGCAGGGCTGTAATTTAACCAAGGAATATCTCTGCGCAGTTCTCGTGTGACTCGTTCGACGAGTTCACGACCGCAAAACGCATCGCTTCGTGACGCCGAGAGTGCCTTCGAAGTCGGCGCTCCCGATCCATGTACACTGATTCCAATGAGAGCAAGAGCAGGGCTCACCTTAAACACATGTAGGGTCGTTCTGCAACTACTCACGATACGGGACACGAACGCCTTGCGATAGTGGGCGTAGCCTTGAAGCTACCTGGCCCCAACTACCGGCGTTACGGGATCCGTCGATCAAGTGGACGGATCCTTGTCGAGCTGTGCTCGGGGGTCGCGACCCATGAAGGCAGCAAGGCGCTCCCAATCGTCGGCGTCGGGAGGTGGCGCCACTTCCGACCCGAAGGGAGCCCCTGGCGCGACCATGTTGCGGTAGTGGGGTTTGATCATGGCTTGCGCACCGCCGAGTGCCGGCCGGGCGAGGGAAGGATCCAACCTGTCGAGCTGTCCGGTCGCTCGGGCTAGATCCCATGTGTGTGCGGCTAACTCGGCCAGGTACATGTCCACCAGGGTCGCCCCGCTGTACTCCTCGCCCCAGGGCATGGTGAACTTGGATGACATGGCAGAGTCGTCGGCCCATGCCTTTGTCGCCTCTTTGGCGGCGCGCCGCATCTGGCCCGGAGCGTCGCTGAGCTCGATGTGAGGCGACTCGTCTCCCGATGGTGGTGTCTGTCCCCGACCGAGAGCAGCTGCCCGGTAGCCGGCGTCGACGAGGTGGTCGATCAGTCTGGCCACGTCGTATTCGGGGCACGGCGTCGGATGGCCGAGTTGCTCAGCATTTATCGCCGAGATGATCACTGCAGCGTTCTCATACGAATCGACCAACGAGCTTCGGCGGTCACGATCAGCCACAGGATCCCTCCACGGTGCAAGACCGTACTTGCCCAAGTCAGACTACCCGATAAGTGACCTTCGGCCGGCGATTGGCGATACCTGGGGGCTGCCGTCGTTAGGGGCGGGGCGGGCCCGGGCGAGTTCTCGTCATAGGCTGAACGTCAGTGCCGAACATCTGGTCCGGCGTGACCATCGACTGTCTTGACCCCGAGGGGCGGGTGGCGAAGTTTTGGAGTGCCCTGCTCCAACGTCAACCTAGGCCTTCTCAAAGCGGCTGGGTGTACTTGGGGGAGCGGGGCGACCCCCCGCCGCGTCTGGTGTTCCAGCCTGTACCCGAGCCGAAGAGGGGCAAGGTCCGTATTCATTTAGACGTCGTCGTGATGGCCGATCCCGAAGGCCACGAGTTTTGCTTGGTCCAGTACTACTGAAGCCCTGCCGCTGCAGTCATCCAGACTGCGCTGACCGGCTGGGACCGCCAGCTTTATCAGAGGTTGGACGGGCCGCCCCAATATCCCATCCGGATGACCCATGAAGGGGTGCCCATCAAGTGCCGCAAGGTGATGGCCGTACGACGCTTGCGGCTGCATGAACTTACTCACCAAATGAGACACTGAAACCCGCTTACCCATTCAGCCGGTCGCGCAGCTGACTGCTCGGACGCAAATCGGGAATAGATCCTCGATGCTTGGCTTGCGGCGTTTCCGACGATGCCTCTAGTTCCAATTAAGAATAGTGCTTCCTTCGAAGTTGAAGAAGATTGAGTCGGTCGCAATCTCGTTGACAGGTGCCTAATGGTAGCTTTGGCTAACTGTTCATCCCAAACATGACTCAGCCACAGGGTAGCGACTGGATCCGAGTCTGTGGACCAGCTAGAGTCATGGATGCGCCAGCGGTTTATAGGTTACAACGGCGAGAACCGTGTCACGTTTTGTGTCACGAAATTGTGACTAAGCCTGCTTATTCATGATAACGTATGATGAACATACCCGTTCTGACCTGCACTGATGATAATCCATGACTACAAATGAGGGGTTAAGATTCGAACTTCGGATCAGCGGTTCGGATCTGAACTACCTCTCGTAGCCCCTAACTCGCTCGTCTCCTCTTTCGGTTAAGACCGAAGATACCAAGGACTCCACTGGCACCGAGCCCGACACCAATGGGGACCAAGGGTGTCGTGGTACGGGGAGCAACGGGAGGTCCAGTCTTGATCGTGACCGACTGAGGCTTGGTGGTTGGGGCACTGGTTGTCGATGATGAGGTCTTCGGAGCTGGGGTCGATGGTGTAGTTGAAGATGGCTTTGTGGAAGATGGCGTGGTTGAGGTAGTTGACGTAACCGGAACTGCGACCACATTCACGCTCTGGGTTGTGCTCGCAGGACCATACTCGCCACTGCCTCCCTGACTAGCGGTTACGGTACAGGTACCAGCTCCCGTGAAGGAGACCACTCCGCTCGAGATACTACAGACATTTCCAGGGGAGACAGCAAAGCTTACAGCTAGTCCCGAGCTACTCGTCGCAGCTGGAGTGTAGGTCTGTCCCACTTGGGCATTGGTAGGAGCGGTTGAGGAGAAGGTGATGGTCTGGGTTGCCTGGGAGACGTTGATGTTCTGGGTTGTGCTCGCGGGAGCGTACTCGCTATTGCCTCCCTGACTAGCGGTTACGGTACAGGTACCAGCTCCCGTGAAGGAGACTACTCCGCTCGAGATGCTACAGACATTTCCAGGAGAGACGCCAAAGCTTACAGCCAACCCCGAGCTACTCCTTGCAACCGGGGTGTAGGTCTGTCCCACTTGGGCATTGGTAGGAGCGGTTGAGGAGAAGGTGATGGTTTGGGTTGCCTGGGAGACGTTGATGTTCTGGGTTGTGCTCGCGGGACCATACTCGCTATTGCCTCCCTGACTAGCGGTTACGGTACATGTACCAGCTCCCGTGAAGGAGACTACTCCGCCTGAGATGCTACAGACATTTCCAGGAGAGACGCCAAAGCTTACAGCCAACCCCGAGCTACTCTTTGCAACCGGGGTGTAGGTCTGTCCCACTTGGGCATTGGTAGGAGCGGTTGAGGAGAAGGTGATGGTTTGGGTTAACGTCTGGGTTGCTTCAGAAACACTGATGCTCTGGGTTGAGCTCGCGGGAGCGTAATGATAACCCTGATCCATCCCTCCAGCTTGGCTCGCCTCGATCGTACAGGTGCCGTTGGTGTGAAAGGACACCGTCGTGCCCGTGATCGAGCACACACTTGCCGAAGTCCCACGTACTAAGAACGTGACGGGAAGGGGAGACGTCGAAGTCGCACTGAGGCTATCAGAGGTGCCGGCCACCGCAGTCGAGGGTGGTGAGAACGTGATTGCTGGGGCAACATAACTCGTTTGATAGGCACCTACATCACAAGTTTTTGCACCCGAGACCGGAACATAACCACGCTGATCGGCTGGGGGGCAGAGGCCCGTCGAGGTTTTGATGGCACCGATGGCGGGGTTATCAGCGATAGGTTTCACCATCTCGAGCACACCGTTAACCTTGATGTTGCGAAGGTCAGTTCCAACACTCGGTGATTGGTAATCAGTAGATCCCTTGGGATCGCATGAGCTGTTGCTCGTAAACACGTACTGATCGGTGCGGACCTTTCCAAGAGCACAAGCGCCAGAGGGATTTGCGAGTAGATCAGCGGTGAGGCTGAGTGTGTCGCTGTTGTAAATCCCCCCACCGTCGGCATCCCCGCCGGATTTCGCGCTCACGCTATTGCCCGAGATCGTCGAGTCACTGATGTTGACGGTGCCGTCGTTGTTGTAAATCCCCCCACCGTCGGCATCCCCGCCGAATTTCGCGCTCACGCTATTGCCCGAGATCGTCGAGTCACTGATGGTGACGGTGCCGTCGTAGTTGTAAATCCCCCCGCCGTCGGCGACCACACCTCCCCCGGTCGTGTTCACGCTATTGCCCGAGATCGTCGAGTCATAGATGGTGACGGTGCCGCCGTTGAAAATCCCCCCACCGGCGGCACTCTTGCCGGATTGCGCGGTCCAGCTATTGCCCGAGATCGTCACCCCAATGAGGGTAAGCTTTGCAGAGGTATCAACTGTGATACTTGAGATTCCCTGCCCATCAATCGTGGGATCCACAACTCCGGGCGCGGCCTCGATGGTAACGGTCAAAGATTTCCGTATGGTCTGGGCGCCATAGGTCCCACTAGTCCCAGGTGTGACGAGTTCGATGGTGTCGCCAGAGGCAGCTTGACTGATCGCAGTGCTCAGAGAACAAGCATCAGTGATGGTTGAACAGTTGCCGGTTCCCTGTGTGAGAGAGGCATACAAGGTACTCGTGGTGGTAGCAAAGGCATGTTGTGAAACCGTAACGGTCCCAACCATGAGGCCAAGGGCTAACCCAAGTCCTCCACCAATACGGCCCAAGTACCCAAAGAGCTTTCGCCCTCGTGATCGAGAGGTAGTCATTGTCTTCTTCACTCCCTACCCTCAAGATCATGAGGATCAACCCTGCGACACAGTGAGGACCAATTGTCCACCGATCTCTAAGCTACCAGGGAAAAGACCACCAAGTGGGCTACACCAATAAGTTTCTTGACGCTTTGGTGTCAAGTAACACACCATCGCGTCATGCGCCCACCCAGAGTGACGATTCTCCCGTCTCTTGGAGTTCTCACCCAAGCAACCGGTAGCCTGAAGAGAGAGGCGTAGGTTCTCAAAACACAATCGGCAACAGGGCTTGATCCGTGTCACGTTTTGTGTCACGAAATTGTGACTAAGCCTGCATATTCATGATAACGTATGATGAACATACCCGTTCTGAGCTGCACTGATGCTAATCCATGACTACATATGAGGGGTTAAGATTCGAACTTCGGATCAGTGGTTCGAATCTGAACCGCCTCTCGTAGTCCCTAACTCGCTCGTCTCCTCTTTCGGTTAAGACCGAAGAGACCAAGGAACCCACTGGCACCGAGTCCGAGACCAATGGGGACCAAAGGATTCGTAGTGCTGGGTGCAACGGGAGGTCCGGTCTTGATGGTGACCGACTGAGGCTTGGTGGTTGGGGCACTAGTTGTCGATGATGAGGTCTTTGGAGCTGGGGTCGATGGTGTGGTTGAAGATGGTGTAGTTGCGGAGGTTGACGTAACCGGAACCGCGACCACATTCACGCTCTGGGTTGTGCTCGCAGGGGCGTACTCGCTATTGCCTCCCTGACTAGCGGTTACGATACAGGTACCAGCTCCCGTGAAGGAAACCACTCCGCTCGAGATACTACAGACACTCGAAGGGGAGACGGCAAAGCTTACTACCAACCCCGAACTACTCGTCGCAGCTAGGGCATAGGTCTGTCTCACTTGGGCATTGGTAGGAGCGGTTGAGGAGAAGTTGATGGTTTGGGTTGCCTGGGAGATGTTGATGCTCTGGGTTTCTCCATTGAGGCTGGTGTAGCCAGCTCCTTGTGAAACATGAGCGATGAGCTGACATTGGCCCGCTCCGACGTAGCTCACTACCAGGCCTGAAGCGCTACAAACACTTGCTGGGCCAGCAGTTACTGACGTGGTCCCGTCTCCGGAGGTGGTCACCGAAGCGGTGAAGCCTCCCCCGACGATTCCTCCAGTTGGCAGGTTGGTGATCGTTGGAGTGCTTGGGGTAGCTGGGGTGACGTTCAGTGTCTCGGAGACCTCAGGAGCTGGGAGATAATAATTCTCACCCGCTTGGTTGATGTCGATGATGCAGTTACCGACACCCGTAAAGGTGACCGTGGAGCCATTCGTACCAGAAACATTGCACACCCCGGTGCCACTTGTAGAAGCGACACTGAAGACGAGCGGTTGACCCGATCCTCCACCACTTGCCCCGAGGGTCCCAGATGATCCATAGACCGCAGGTGACGGACCCTCAAAACCGGTGATCGTCTGGGTGAGAACCTGGGTGGATCCAGCATCACAGCGCACTCCGTTAGGAATTTCGAAACCTCTCTGATCGGTGGTGGGGCACAACTGCACGGATTGACCATCCACCATGACTGACTTATCAGCTGGGATGAGACCAATGGCAGGGTTATCTAATGTCGGGAGAATGGTTTTGGTGGTTCCACCGTAATTACCAAGGGAGGTGAGGTCTTCGGCATCCTTTGAGTCACTGACACTGGTGGATGTGGAGGAGGTGTTAAACCCACAGGTTGAGTCATCGGAGACGTTGTAGCCTTCGTCGGTGAAGGTACCCCCTCCCGCACATTCACCGCCGCTTGGGGCTCCTCCCGGGGTGGCAAGTAGGTCAGCGGCTAGGTAGGCTGTGCCAGCGTTGAGAATCCCCCCGCCTTCGGCGACCGCGGCTGTCCCGCTCGCGCTCACGCTATTGCCCGAGATCGTCGAGTCGTTGATGGTGAGGGTGCCGACGTTGGCAATCCCCCCACCCTCGCCGGCGCTCGCGCCTTGACCGCTGACGCTATTGCCCGAGATCGTCGAGTCGTTGATGGTGAGGGTGCCAGCGGAGATGTTCGCAATCCCCCCGCCTCCGGCGATCGCGCCTGTCCCGCTCGCGCTCACGCTATTGCCCGAGATCGTCGAGTCGTTGATGGTGAGAGTGCCAGTGAAGATGTTCGCAATCCCCCCGCCTGCGGCGATCGCGGCTGTCCCGCTCGCGCTCACGGTGTTGCCCGAGATCGTCGAGTCGTTGATGGTGAGGGTGCCGACGTTGGCAATCCCCCCGCCTTCGGCGACCGCGCCTGTCCCGCTCGCGCTCACGCTATTGCCCGAGATCGTCGAGTCGTTGATAGTGAGAGTGCCGCCGTTGGCAATCCCCCCACCTAAGGGCGCGTCTGTCCCGCTCGCGCTCACGGTGTTGCCCGAGATCGTCACCCCAATGAGGGTAAGAGAGCCATCTACCGTGATGCTTGAGGTTCCATTCCCATCAAACGTTGGATCCAGTACTCCGGGCGCGGCTTCGATGGTAACGGTCAAGGAGCCGGGTATGATCTGGGCACCATAGGTCCCACTAGTCCCAGGTGTGACGAGTTCGATGGTATCGCCAGAGGCAGCTTGACTGATCGCGTTACTGAGAGAACAAGCATCAGTGGTGGTTGAACAGTTGCCGGTTCCCTGTGGTGTGACCGCGGCATACAGGGTGCTCGTAGTGGTAGCAAAGGCACTCTGAGAAACCGTAACAGTCCCGACCATCAGACCAAGGGCTAACCCAAGCCCTCCGCCAATACGACCCAAGTACCCAAAGAGCTTTCGCCCTCGTGATCGAGAGGTAGTCATTGTCTTCTTCACTCCCTACCCTCAAGATCATGAGGATCAACCCTGCGACACAGTGGGGACCAAGTGTCCACCGATCTCCACGATACCAGGGGAAAGACCAGCAAGTGAGGTGCACCAATAGATTTCTTGACGCTTTGGTGTCAACTAGCACACCATGAAGTGATGCACTCACCCAGAGTGAAGATTCTCCCGTCTCTCGGAGTTCTCACTCAAGCAACCGGTAGCCTGAAGAGAGAGGCGTGGGTTCTCAAAACACCATCGTCAGCAGGGCTTGATCCGTGTCACATTTTGTGTCACGAAATCCTGATTAACCCTGCCCATTCATGACAATGTATGATCAACATACCCGTTCTGAGCTGCACTGATGCTAATCCATGACTATGTATGAGGGGTTAACTTTCGAACTACCGGTTCGACGGTCCGACTGCCCGACTGGCAAGGCAACGACCGTGATTGGCAGATCGCGGAGGCGGTGGCCCTCTACCTTCAGCTCCTGCGCAATGCCAACCACGGCTTCGCTCCAGAGCAGGACGCGAACCAGCGGCGAGACCAGATACTCCTCTTCGCCCACGATGGCGACATCCCCAGCGACATTGCCTTCCTTTCGTATCTGTACTGGTTGGACACCATCGTCAACCCCGAGCGACTCGGTCGCCGACTGTGCCCGCGCTCACGATGAACCGAATCCCAACCCACGGGGACGAAGCCGATGAGGAGCCCACTATCACCCACTTCTCAGACCTAAATCGAATCTGACGGCTGTGGTAAGTCCGATCTCGAGGTCATACTCGCGCCTCTGAAGATTCTACGGGCAATAGCTGGGTTGTGTCAGCAGCACGGTGCAGTCACTACTGATCGGCCAGATGGTCGCAGTTATGTATTCTACGCAACCCGTCTCTGCCAGCACTTTTACCGAAGGGGGTTCGTCACATTTTTACATGAGTTAGCGGTGTACCATCCGAGAGAGATCACGTCACGCGTGCTACGTCCGCTAGTTCATAAAGACCACAAGGCAACGAGGCGTTTTGTGATTCGACACTGGCTTGAACCTACCCAAGTTTTCTAGCGCCGCGCCGGTTTCTGGCGCTGACTTCCCTGGAAACAAGCAGGTCAGGGCAGTTTGCGGCGTTGGGTATAGCAGTAGAACTCCTCGGCTTGCGGTTCGCACCCTGCGGGCATGTGTGCCGTGAATGCGAAGGGAGGTGACGACGTGCGAACGTCGTAACCAACGAAGCAATGCTGTACAGAAGATGGAGGAAGGAGCGGATGGTATGCTCCCTGGCCCTCCGGTGCCAACTCTGCGAGGGAGGGGTACCAAACCACTGCAAGGGGCGTCTGTTAAGAGCAGGGGTCTTGAGCGTTGCAGGAAAAGGCAGGGAAACCCCTGTCAGGTATGCACTACGGAGTTGAGCGAAAGCGAACCTTCCGATGACGCGTCGACAGGTGTAAAGATGACATCAGAACCAGGGGTGATGCCCTCCTCTGGGATGAGCCTGGCGAGATAATCTCGCTCTTGGCCAGGCGGTGTCCGGCGTAAAGGGGGCAAGAACGTGGTGTGGGCTTTTGTACGGAACACGGGAACCAGTCGTAGCGTGGCCCCTCTCATGACAGAGGGAACGGGAGTACGCCGAGGCCATAAACCGAAGGTAAGAGTACCGGATGCGTTACACTGGGGCGGACTGGGGTGCAGTAGTGATGAAGCTCTTGTAATGAGAGTCGAGCAATGGCCCCAGGCGAACGGGCTGTGATGAACTAGCCAACCTAGCAATGGGGATGAGCCAACACAGAGCAGCTGCGAGCAGGAAGCCGGATGAATCGAGAGGTTCACGTCCGGTTTGACGGGAGCGGGAGGGGGAGGGGGAAGATCCCTCCCGCCACCCTACTGCAAGCTGGACATGGTCGAGCGCGACGACGCGAACGTCACTCGTCATTGCCGCGCCACGCATCGCTGCAGTCGAGCTGTCATCCCCAGACACCCGCGCTTCATCCCACCAACACTACGGCGCGTCCTGCCCGCGGCGCTTCTCCTGCCCGCGAGCACGTCCCTCCCGCCCCCGCTGCTTCAACATCTGGCGCTGGGCCTGGCGAGCCACAGGATCCACTCGCCAGCGCTCCACCTCGACCTCCCGTCGCAGCTTCTTGTAGCTCGTGAGCCTCGCGACGTCGATAGTCCCCCGTGCGACGGCGTCGAGCACGGCGCACGACGGCTCACTCTCGTGCGCGCAGTCCGAGAACCTGCACTCGCGGGCAAGTTCGTCGATCTCGGGAAAGACGTCCCCGAGCTCGGCGGGCCCCGCGAGCCCGAAACTGCGCAAACCCGGGGTGTCGATCAGGACCCCGCCTCCCGGGACGCACAGGAGCTGGCGCGCCGTCGTCGTGTGGCGCCCGCGGCTGTCGGCGTCCCTCACCACCCCGGTCGCCTGGACGTCGCTACCCAAGAGCGCGTTGGCGAACGTGGACTTCCCCGCGCCCGACGGTCCGAGCAGCACGGCGGTTCGGCACGGGCGCAGGAGCGCCCGCACCTGCTCGATGCCGGCCCCTGAGTGCGCGCTGGTGCCGATCACGTCGGCTCCGACGAGACGGGAAGAGAGCTCTGCAACCAGCCGGCCCCCACCTCCTCCAGCTCCGTCGCCTTCCAGGTCGCCCCCGGCCTCCAAAGCGGCCTCGAGATCGACCTTGGTCAGCACCACAACAGGGCGTGCGCCCGCGTCCCAGGCCGCGGTCAACTCGCGCTCCACGCGCGCCGCGCTCGAGCGGTCCGCCGGGGTGGTGACGAGAACCAGGTCGACGTTCGCCGCGAGAACCTGGACTCCCGACCCGGAAGGATCCCGGCGCGTCAGAGCGGACCAGCGATCCAGCACCACGCGGATCGACGATCCCGATATGCCGACCCAGTCACCGGCCGCGACACCCTGCCCTTGGAGTGCCTCGCCCGGCAGAGCACCCTGCGGCGACCCGACCCCAGGTTTGGATCCGGGCCCGGGCCTGAGCTGGACGACGTGGTCCGTCCCGTCGTCGCAGGCGACCACGGCGGCCGAGCGTTCCACGCGCACGACACGCCCGGGCCGCAGATCATCGTGACCGGCGACCTCGTGCCAGAGCGCGAGGACTCGATCGGACCACCCGAGGGCTGCGAGTGGGTGCTCGGTTCCGGACTGTGTATTCTCGCTAACTTTGCCACCCATTCTTGCTGAAACTTGCCACCTGTTATCGCTGAAATATGCCACCCCCTAGGAGGGTGCGAGAGGGACTGGTTGTAGTGTATCGCTAATCGGTCAAGTGTC